>JAJPJZ010000186.1 GCA_021323935.1 Terriglobia bacterium
GCAACGCGATCAAGATCGCTGAATTCCGGCGGGCGGCGCAGCGTGGCGCTCAGCGAGGCCTGTTCCGGCTGGATGGATTGGCGCCAGGCGACGCCATATTTTTTGTCGATGAGTTGCGCCACCGGCACCTTGGAAAAATCAGGGTCGCCCATAAATTCGGCGCGGTCGTAAAAGGCGCGGCGAAAGGCTTCTGTGACCAGGTGAGTCGATTCGGCGCTGCGATTGCCCGATTTCGCCAGGTCGTAACCTTCAAGGATGTTGAGCGTTTCAATCAGGGCTACACCGCCTGAGGAAGGCGGAGGCGCGCTGATCACTTCGTAACCGCGATAGGTGCCGCGCACCGGCTGGCGCTCTTTGGCTTCATAGGAGGCAAGGTCGTCAGCGGTGAGCAGGCCGCCGCCTTTTTCCATGGCGGCAGCAAGCTCGTGAGCGAGCCGGCCATGATAAAAGTCGCCAGGATCTTGCGCGATGCGCTCAAGCGTGCGCGCCAGTTCAGGCTGGCGGAAAACTTCACCCGCGCCATAAAAATTTCCGTCACGCTGGAAGATGCGCCGGGACTCGGCAAACTCGCCGAGGTGATGATTGTGGAAGGCCTGCGCGTCTTCGTAGCTCAACGCCCAGCCGTCACGCGCCAGCTTGATTGCCGGCGCCATGACTTGCGCCAGCGTCAGCTTGCCCCAATGCTTCTGCGCGTATGCCAGGCCCGCCACTGAGCCGGGGACGGCGATGGCCTTGTAGCCGACCGTGCTGGAGTTCGGAATGTACTTGCCGCTGGAATCGAGATACATGGTCGCAGTGGCCTTGCCGGGCGCCTTCTCGCGATAGTCGAGAAAATGCGTATCCCCGTTGGCCGCCCGGAACAGCATGAAGCCGCCGCCACCAATGTTGCCGGCCTCAGGATGAACCACAGCCAGCGCAAAGCCGACTGCAACGGCGGCATCCACCGCGTTGCCGCCCTGCTTCATGACCTGCACGCCGGCGTCAGAAGCGAGTTCGTGGACGCTGGCGACCATGGCGCGCTGGCCGTGCGCCGGACGCATGGGCGCGGCCGCAGCCGAGTGCCACGCCGCCAAGACAACGAGCAGCGGAAGAAGCCGGATTTTTCCGGAAAACATGCGCGAATACCCGCTTTCCAGCTTAGTTTGCATAGCTTAGTGCGGCAGCGCCGCCAATCAAAGCGAATTCAGCGGTGCGGTTCACGGCCTCGGCTTCGAGCTCCTGCGTGCTTGCGGTCGCGCGGCTTTAGCGGCGGCTTTTGGCCGCGGAGCTTTGCCGGCCACGAGCTGGTATGAGCTGTGGATCAGCTCGCGCAACTCGCCGTCGGCCAGCGCATTGAAGCTGCCGATCGTCACCCAGCCATACCGCCCGACGTAGCGCGCGCGTTCCACGCCTTCGATTTCCAGCAGTTCGGCGCTGCGTTCCGGCCCGGCCTTGACGGTGAGGCCGTGCGGGGGCTCAAGGTTGTAGCTGGCGAAAATCTTGCCGCGAATGCGGAAGAGCAAGTCGTTTCCCCATTGCACGTCCTCGGTAGCGCCCGGCATGGAAAGGCACAATTTGCGGAAGCTCTCAAAGGTCATGGATTCTTCCCGAATATTCTTCCTGAGCGCAAGCGCAACTGGCGATGCCGGCTGAATCAGCAGCCGCGACTCCCAAATTACTCCTTCAGCACTTCGGCAACCTCTTCGGCATGGCCTTCAGCTTTCACTTTGGGGAAGATGCGCGCGATCTTGCCGTCAGGGCCTATGACGAACGTGGTGCGCTCAATGCCCATGACCTTCTTGCCGTACATGTTCTTTTCCTTGACGACGCCATAGAGGCCGGCGATTTTTTTGTCAGCATCGGCAAGCAGAGTGAACGGCAGGTCATACTTGGTCTTGAATTTCTTCTGCGCGGCGGGAGTATCGGCTGAAACGCCCAGCACCACTGCGCCGGCTTTCTGGATCTGCTTATATGCGTCGCGGAACCCGCACGCTTCTATGGTTCAGCCCGGCGTGTCGGCCTTGGGAAAGAAATAGAGGACGACGTGGCGGCCCTTGAAGTTGGCCAGCGACACGGGTTTGCCATCTTCATCCTGCAGCGTGAAGTCAGGCGCTTTATCATTGACTTGCATGAGTGCTCTCCGGCCGATCAGGCGACAGCGCATTGTAAATGGAGCGGCGGCGCTGGCGGCGCTGCTGCTTACGGCGCAGCTCTGGCCGGCGCAATTCAGCCGGCCGCGCAGCAAAGGCCCGCATGCCGGGCCTCGGGCCGTGGCGGTATTGGAGCCTGAGCCGGCTCCCAAGGGTTCAACCAAGCCCAGCACGCGCTACCGCATTATTCCAGTTACGATTTTCTATCAGGGCCAGTACTACGACGCTTCGATCTATAAAGCTTCGCCGGTGCCCATGGCGCTGCTGCCGGAAACGGTTTACGAAGCGGAACAGGGCGGCGAGGCCAAGGGAAGCATTGCGGTCGGTACGCCCAGCCCAACGCCTTCAGGCTGGCAGGCCGATGGTTCCCTCACCACTCTGAGCATGCAACCGCAGCAGAAGGCCGCGCTCGCCATTGAAACCCAGCCCAAGGGCAGCGACGAGCCTCCGCGGCTTCATCGCGGAGGCGCAGCTCAACCCCGGGCGGCGAGCCCAGAGACCGCGCCGGCGAACCCACCCGCCGCGCCCGCTTCGCAAACTGCGTCGTCAGGCCAGGCGGCGTCGTCGGCGAGTGCACCGGCGCAGAGCGACGAGCAAGCGCCTCCGGCAGAGGACCCGAACCGACCGATGCTGAAGCGCGGCAAGCCGCAGGGATCGGCGAATCCCGCGCTCGATGCGGCGTTGCCGGTCGTGCTTCGCAGCCGAACGCCGGGCCAGCCGGATCTGGTCGCGATCTCCGACGTCGAAGCTTCCGGTCCGCACATTTACGCGCTGCAATGGCCGAAGGCCGACCTGGAGCGCCTGGCAAAAGCGGCAACGCAGCAGGCGCAGGCTGATCTGGCCGGCTACATCAAGCAGCACTTTGCCATCTCCGAGCCCGCCGCCGCGCCACGTTCTTCAGCGCGTTCTTCAGAGTCACGCCGTCGTGCAACTTCGCCGGCCAAGGCTGCCCCGATTCCCTTGCAAAAGGCGGCCCCGGCGCCGCCGCTGCAAGACGTGCAGATTCACTACTTCGACCTCGATTTCGATAACAACCCTGAAATCGTGCTGACTGCCTCGCACTCGGTGACCGGCGCCGACGGCGCCGCGCACAAAGTTTTCATCGCCGCAGTTACGCGCGAGGAGAACGCCAGCGATTACCGCCCGCTGCTCACTTACATTACCGACGACACGCGGCTTGACGAGTTTCCGCGCCTGGAACTCATCGACGCAGTTGATGCCGATGGTGACGGCATCGGCGAACTGCTGTTCCGCTCGAGCAGCTCGCCCGAGGCTGAAGGCCGCGCTTTTCGTCTGTATGCCGCCGGGCCGGACCGCCTGCGCATCGTGTTCGATTCGCGCGGCGCGCAGGATTAAAACTGTGAATCACGAAGCTTTCAAACCGGCAACGCGGTGGTGCAGGCGCATCGTTTGCGCGGCCTTGCTCATTTGCGGCGTAGCGTTCGCTGCGCAGAGATCAACCCGCACCAACCCTGCCGCTGCGGCCGACACGCCTGACGTTATAGAAATGAGCGCCGATCCCGCCTTCCACCAGGCATTCGCCAGCAATCGGGTGCAGGTTTACCGGCTCGACCTGCCGCCGCAGGGCACGACGCAGCTTGACCGCCACGATCGCGACTACCTGCTCCTGGCCTTGACCAGTTCGCATCTGCAGGCCACCGATGGCGCGCATACCAACGACCTCAACGTGGATCCGGAGGCGATGCAGATCATGAAAGGCGGCTGGCCGCACCGCATTGTCAACCTGAGTGATTCGCCGGCCTCAGCCATAGTGATTGTGCCCGCAGCCAGGCTCGATCCGGAACACGCGATCTGCGGGCTGGCATCGCGCCCCTGCCGCAACGGCGAAATTGGCGACGAATTGGGCAAGTACACGGAATCGGTGCTGTTTGAAACTGCTTCGGCCAAGCTGACGCAGGCTGAAGTCGCGCCCGGCGCGCAGATTCCGCCCACCGAGTACGTCAATCCTGTGCTGATCGTCGCCACGACCGAGGCCTCGCTCGAAGACATCAGGAGTGCGGCTTCGCAAAACCAGGAAGGCGAACCGGCTGCCGGCTCGAAGACCACCGCGCTCGAGTTCAAGCCGGGCGACACTGCCTACCTGCCGGGCGGCACTACCGACGCGCTGAAAAACGCCGGAAAGCAAGACGCCCGCTTTGTCCTGCTGACGCTGCGGCCCGGCGAATAATCAGTCGGCGGCCTCATACTTGCCTCCGCCGGTGGCGCGCACCCGAGCCCACGGCTTCGTAACGTCATGCGTGAACAGCACCAGCCACTGTTCCGGCACGGCACGGGCGTAGAAGCGCTTGCGGCTTTCAATGGTCTGCAGCGGGAACAGGTCGAAAGAGAGCACCCAGGTGAGGTCGAGATGCGCGCGATCAGGAATGAGGTCGCTGATGTAGCACGCCGTGGCGCCGCCGCTTTGAATGAGGACGGCCTGCATGTGCTCGGTGTGGCCGGGGAAGACTTCAACCGAAATTCCGGGGACAATTTCGCGGCTGCCGCGCAGCAGCTCCATTTGCCCTGATTCAACCAGCGGATCGTAATTTTCGGTGAGGTAGCTGACGCGGTCGCGCTCCAGTTGCAGCCGCGCATGCCGCAACTCGCCTTCCTGCGCGAAATAGCGGGCGCGCGGAAAAGTCGGCCTCAGGCGGCCGTTCTCGCGCACCGTGTTCCAGCCGCAATGATCGAAGTGCAAGTGCGTGTTGATGACGATATCAATTTCTTCGGGCGCAACCCCGGCCTGCTCGAAGCTGCGGAGCAATTTTTCCTGGGGCTCGAACACCCGGCGCATGCGGTCATCGAGTTTTGCGCCGATGCCGGTTTCGATCAGCACATTGTGGTCGCCGGTGCGCACCAGGATTGAGTTCAGGCCGACCGGGATGCGATTGCGCTCATCGGCCTCGATTCGCTTGCTCCAGAGCGCTTTCGGAACTACGCCGAACATGGAGCCGCCGTCGGCCCAGTAGTTGCCGTCGCTCAACACCGTAAGCTCAAAATCGCCTACCGTCGTGCGTTGCACCGGAAGCGAGCAGTTGAAGTCGAGTTTCATTTTTCTTCCGGCGCGCTCGAACTCTTGCCCAGCAGCTCTGCTTTGAACAGCTCCTCGATGCGCGTAAACAAATCGGTGCGCGCGGCCTGCCCGGCAATAGAGTGCGTCTTGCGCGGATACAGCATCAGGTCAAAGCGGCGGCCGGCGGCAATGAAGGCGTTCGTCATCTGGATCGTATTTTGCATGTGCACGTTGTCGTCAGACGTGCCGTGCACCTCAAGCAGGTGGCCCTTGAGCGCGGCGGCGAAGTTGACCGGCGACGTGCGGCGATACTCTTCTTCATTCTGCGCCGGCAACCCAAGATAGCGCTCGGTGTAGATCGTGTCGTAGTTGTGCCAGTCGGTCACCGGAGCCACGGCCACGCCCGCCCTGATGCGGTCCGTGTGGGTCATGGCATAGAGCGTCAGGTAGCCGCCATAGCTCCAGCCCCACCAGCCCAGCCGATTGCGGTCAAGCTGCGGAAATTGCTGGAACACCTGGTCGAGCGCTGCCATCTGGTCCTGGAACGGCAACTCGCCCATGTGGTGCAGCATGGCCGATTGGAAGTCGCGGCTGCGCCCGCCCTGCCCGCGATTATCGACGGTGAGAACCGCGATGCCGTCGCGCGCCAGGATCTGGTTGAAGAAGTTGCCTTCGCCGTCGCCCCACGAATTCGTCACACTCTGAATGCCCGGCCCCCCGTAAGGGTTGGTGAGCAGCGGGACCTTGCCGCCGTTGCCCGCCACTGCCTCAGCGCTGGGCAACAGCAGCGTGCCATAGAGCGTCGTGGTGCCGTCAGCCGCTTTGAGCTGCAATACGCGCGGCGCGGCCAGGTTGTAACCGGCCGGGCTTGGCCCCCGCCAGAATGAGGCACATGCGCCGCCCACTTTGCAAACTGACAGCGAAGGCGGAGAGTCGAACGACGAGAACGCATCGATAAAATACTGCGCGCCTTGCGCCGGAAACGTAACGGAATGCGTGCCGCTGGTTGCAGCAATGGCGACCGGATCGCCGCCCGAAAGCTTGACCGCATAAAGCTGCTGCTCGATCGGTGATGCTGCGTTCGACGTGAAGTAAACCGTGCCGGCAGCTTCGTCGAGGCCGGCAACATCGCCGGTTTCAAAGTCGCCGTGCGTAACCTGCCGCACCACCGCGGCAGCATCGCCCCAAGCGCTTTGCTTATTGAACCGATACAAATAAATATGCGTATGGCCGTCTCGCCAGCTTTGCCACAAGAACTGATCGGCTGACTGCAAAAACCGCGGCTCCGGTATCGGGTAAATCCACGACGGGCTGCTTTCAGTCAACACCACGCGCGACCTGCCGCTGTTTGCGTCCGCGAAGTACAAATCCAGCTTGTTTTGCGCGCGGTTCAAAACCTCAACGTAGAGCAGCCCCGGCTGCACCCAGCCGAAGCGCGGAACGTAAATATCTTTGTCGTCGCCAATAGCGATCCAGCGTGTGCCTCCGCCTCCGGCCTTCACCACGCCCACGCGCACCGCCGGGTTCGGATCGCCCGCCTTGGGATACTTCTGCTCGTCGATGGTTGCGTGTGCCGGGATAAAGTCCTCGATGGGATACTGCGGCACGCTCGATTCATCCATTTGCAAGAATGCAATCTGGGCGGAATCGGGTGACCAGAAGTAGTTGCTTGTGACGTCGAGCTCTTCGGCATACACCCAATCGACTTCACCGTTCAGTAAATCTTCCGGCTTGGCCTCGCCCTTGTTGTCGTCTCTAAAGCTCACGGAAACGTGAACGTGCCGCCGCCCCTCTTTGCCTTCGGTCAACTGCTCTTCGTGGCTCTTCAAATCGTTGACGAAGACATTGTGGTCGCGGATGTAGGCCAGCCGCTTGCCGTCAGGTGAAAACTTGGGATCGCCCGCTGAACTCGAAACGTTGACCGCCGTCTTGGTATCGAGAGCATAGAGCCAGAGCTGGCCATCGGCGTCAAACAGCAGGTGCTCGGAATCAGGCGACCAGTAATAGCCTCCCATGGTGTGGCGGCGCTCGGTCTTGCGCTCGTCTTTCGCGTTGGCCACCGGCGGCTGCAACGTCTGCAGCTTTTGCTCGCTGACCAGCACAGCGGGCTTACCGGTCGCCACATCAAGCCACCACAGCTCGGCGTGCTCGCCTGAATCGTCGCGGATGATGTAGCTGACTTTTTTCCCGTCAGGGCTCCACTGCACCTGCTCAGGCGCGCGCCCAAGCAGCCCGCCTTCGCGAAAGATGTTGGCGATGGTCAGCGGAGGAAGTTCGGAAGCGGTTTGCTGAGCGGTGGCGGAGGCGCCCGCCAAAAACACCAGGACCCATGCCCAAGGTTTTGACAATCGATCTCCTAGAAATGGAAACCGAAAAGTTTACCGCAGGACCGGTGGGCGGAAGCTAGATGCCGCGCTGCAGCATGTAAATGCGCGCCAGCTCAATGAAGGCAATGCCGAGCCCGATGCAGAAGTAGAGCGTGTGCGCGGTGTTGCGCGTGGGCGCCGGCGGCACCATCAGCCCTCGTTGCCGCAGCAGCACCACCAGGTTGCGCTCGTGCTCCAGGATGAAATCGGCAATCTGCCTGTGGAACGCAGCCATGGTGAGGCCGAGGAACAGCCGGGTAATTTCGATCAGCATCAGCGAAATACTAAGGTGCACAGGGCGCAGCTCTCAATCAGTGAAACAGCTTACCCCGCGCCGATTTCGGCGCGCAATGGTAACCAGGTTGAATGGCGAAAATCACGCCCCGAACGGAGCTAAATCTTCTTAACGCGCTGCACGTCGCGCACGCCGGCAATGCGGCGCAGGCCGGAGATGATGCGCTCCATGTGCTTCAGGTCTTCAATGTCGAGCACGACGTCAATCGTGGCCTGGCTGTTGGCCGTGCGCGCTTCAATGTTGCGGATGTTGGTGTTGTCATCGCTGATGATGGCCGTAATCTGCTTCAGCATGCCCTTGCGGTCGTCACAAAACACCGTGAGCTTGACCGGGTAGCCGCGGGCGGCGTCGCGCCCCCACTCCACCGCGATCTTGCGGTCGGCTTCATACATCAGGTTGGTGACGTTGGGGCACGAACGGGAGTGCACGGCCACGCCCTTGCCGCGCGTCACGTAGCCCACGATTTCCTCGCCGCGAATCGGATTGCAACATCGCGCCCGATAAACCATGAGGTCGCCGTAGCCGCGCACCTTAATGGCACCTTCGCCTCCGCTGCCGAAGACGCGGCGCACCACGCTGGAGATGGCGCCGGGTTTCGCTTCTTCCGATCCCTCGGAATCGGCGCGCGGCTGCTCGGTGGTTTCAGGAGCCAGCTTCCCCAGCACCTGCCGCGCCGAGAATTTGCCGTAGCCCAGCCCGGCAAACAGCTCCTCCATCCTGCCGAACCCGTACTCTGACGCGACTTTCTGAAACGCCGCCTCTTCGATGTTCTTCAACGACACGCGATACCGGCGGGCTTCTTTTTCGATCAGCTTGCGTCCGATTTCGATGGCGCGCTCGCGCTCGTGCTCATTGAGCCAGTGCTTGATCTTTTGCCGCGACCGTGACGAGCGCACAAAACTCAGCCAGTCACGGCTGGGCGTGTGTCCCGATTGCGTAATGATCTCGACGATGTCGCCCGAGCGCAACCGCTGCCGCAGCGGCGCCATGCGGCCGTTCACCCGCGCGCCCACGCAGGCATGGCCAACTTCGGTGTGAATGGAATAAGCAAAATCGACCGCGGTAGCGTCGCGCGGCAGGATGACGATTTTTCCCTTGGGCGTGAAGGTATAAACCTCTTCCGGGTAGAGATCGATTTTCAGCGTGGAGAGGAACTCGCCCGGGTCGGTCATCTCCTGCTGCCATTCCATCACCTGCCGCAGCCACGCCAGGCGTTCCTCGTCTCTCGCGGCCACCGGGCCGTCTTTGTACTTCCAGTGCGCGGCGATGCCTTCTTCCGCCATCTTGTGCATTTCTTCCGTGCGGATCTGCACTTCAAACGGCGTGCCGTTTTCTGCAATCACCGTGGTGTGCAGTGATTGATAAAGGTTGGGCCGCGGCATCGCGATGAAGTCTTTGATGCGGCCCGGCACCGGCGGCCAAAGCTGATGAATTGCACCCAGCACGGCGTAGCAATCGCGCACTGATTTCGTGATGATGCGGATGGCCAGCAGGTCATAGACCTGGTCGACCGTGATGCGCTGCCGGATCAGCTTCTGCTGAATGCTGTAGAGCCGCTTCACCCGGCTTTCGACCTTCGCCTCGATCGCGTTTTCCTGCAGCTTTTCGCGGATGATGGTCAGCACGTGCTGCAGGAATGCGTCGCCGGCCTTGCTGCGCGCCTCAACCGCCTCCTTCACCTGCTGGTACGCCAGCGGGTCCATGTAGCGGAACGCCAGGTCTTCCAGTTCCCCGCGCAGCTTGCCCATTCCCAGCCGGTGCGCGATGGGCGCATAAATTTCCATGGTTTCGTGCGCGATTTTCTCCTGGCGGTCGCGCGGCAGGAACTCAAGCGTGCGCATGTTGTGCAGGCGGTCAGCCAGCTTGATGATGACGACGCGAATGTCGTCAACCATGGCCAGCAGCATCTTGCGGACGTTCTCGGCCTGCCGCTCCTCGCCGCTGGCAAAATCGATTTTGCTGATCTTGGTGACGCCCTCAACAATGTGCGCCACCTGTTCGCCAAACTGCTTCTCAATTTCTTCGATGGTGATTGAGGTGTCTTCCACCGAATCGTGCAGCAGGCCGGCGGCGATGGCCTGCGGGTCCATTTTCATTTCGGTCAGGACCAGCGCGACCTCGATGGGATGAATGAGGTAAGGCTCGCCGGAGGCGCGCATCTGCCCGGCGTGATAGCGTTCGCTGAGCTCGTAAGCCCTTACGATGATGCTGAGGTCTTCGTTGGGCCGCGATTCGCCGACCTGCTTCAGCAGCAGCTCAAAGCGCGCGCGCGCCTGCGGCGTGGCAGAACCGTGCGACGAAGCCTGGGCGGGCACGTCAGGCCGCGACGCGGCTCGCGCCGAAGGCCCCGGGTT
Organism: Terriglobia bacterium; assembly: GCA_021323935.1. Taxonomy (GTDB): domain Bacteria; phylum Acidobacteriota; class Terriglobia; order Terriglobales; family Acidobacteriaceae; genus JAFAIN01. The sequence continues at coordinate 10,158 of JAJPJZ010000186.1, forward strand.
CTGCGGCGATGTCGCCATAATTGATTATAAGCCCAGTAATTTCGCGGCTTTTGCGCCATTTTCAGGGCGAGGGCGCCTTTCGATTCCGCTGCCAGTACGTTGGCGAAAGCCCCTACGTTCGGCCTTAACGCTGCCGTTCGCCAAAGATGGCGGTGCCGACCCGCACCCGGGTTGCGCCTTCTTCGACGGCAACCTCAAAATCGTGCGACATGCCCATGGAAAGCACGTCCATGCTGACGCGCGGCAGGTTGCGTCGGGCAACGGCGTCGCGCAGCTCACGCAACTGCCGGAAGTACCGGCGGGCGGCTTCAGGGTCGCTGCCGTAAGGTGGAACGGTCATGAGCCCCTGCACGCTGGCATGCTGCAGCTCGGCTGCTAGTGCGAGCATCCGCTCAAGCTCCGGCGATTGCGGCGCGACTCCCGCTTTTTGCTCTTCGTTGCCGGTGTTGATCTCAATCAGGACCGGCAAGGTGACGCGCCGTTCGGCGGCATAGCTTTCGATGGCCGAAAGCAGGCGCGCCGAATCCACACTCTCGATGGAGTGAAACAAGCTGACGGCACGGGCCGCCTTGTTGCGCTGCAGGCGGCCGATCATGTGGAAGCGCGCGCCGCTCAGGCCGCTGAGTGCGGCGCTCTTCGCTTCAAACTCCTGCACCCGGTTCTCGCCGAACAGGCGCACACCGCATGCGTAAGCCTCACGAATCCGCTCGGCGGCAATCGTCTTGCTGACCGCCATGAGCTCGATTTCGTCAGGGTTGCGCCCGGCGCGCCGCGCGGCCGCAGCCACGCGCTCGCGAACCTGCGCAATGTTTCGTTCGATTTGCGTGCCGCTCAAGGTTTGCGCAAGTCTTCTTCGCTGGCCAGCGGTTTGCGGGCAAAGTAGTAAAGCGAGAGGCCGAGCAGCACGAACATGATTACGGCCAGCAGGTTGCTGTTTGCCGTGGCCTGAATCCTGCTGCCCCAGGCCAGCGAATTCTCCCGCAGCCAGTTCGCCTTTTCCAGGACCTTAATGCCCATTCCCAGCAGCCCCATGATGCCGCCGGCGGCAATCAGACCGCTCGAATACAGCGACCCGGGGCTGACTTCGCTCTCCTGGTGCCGGCCGCCCGATTTCGCCACGCGCCACTCCACCACCCCACGCACCACGCCGCCGGCAAAGATCGCCAGCGTGGTCGCGATGGAAAGATAAAAGCCGACCGCAAACGACAACGATCGAATGCCGAGCAACTCGACCGCGATCACGATGAACACACCAATCAGAATGAGGCCCCAGGGCAGCTTCTGCGTCAGGATGCCGTTGATCACGGTGGCCATCAACCTGGCCTGCGGAGCGGCCGCGCGCGCGCTGCCGATCCCCTGGATCCACTGAATTTCAGCCTTGCCCGTCTTCGGATTAAAGAAGTACTTGCCATCGGGCACGACCGGCGAGTTGATGGCGTTCAGCAGAACGTCACCCTGCACCGACACCGCAGTCGCCGGGGCCGACTCTGCGTTTTGCCCCGCAGCGGCGGTCGTCACCTGGACGCTATCGCCTTTGCGATGGAAGCCGCGCGTATCGACCGATACGCCGGGGGGCAAATTGTTCAGGTCGAGGGCAATGCTGGTCGGCCTGAACTCTTCGAGCGCGCGGTTCATCAGGATTAGCGTGCCGCCGATCGCAAACACCGAAACCGCGACCCCGATCATCAAGGCAATCTGTTGCCGCCGAGGAGTTGCGCCCACCAGGAAGCCGGTCTTCAGATCTTGCGAGGTGTTGCCGGCGTTGGCGGAGGCGATACACACCACGCCGCCTACGCTGATGGCCAGCGCGGCGTAAGGATTCGCCGTCCATCCCAGCAGCAGGAAGATGGCGCAGGTCGCCATCAGGGTGGCGATGGCCATGCCTGAAATCGGGTTCGAGGAGCTGCCGATCAGGCCGGTGATGCGCGATGAAACCGTGACGAACAGGAACCCGAAGATGACGACGAAGACCGCCGCCAGGATGTTCTGCAGTGCGCCGGTGGCCGCGCCCGGCACAGGTTTAAACGTCAGGTAAGCCCAGATGGCGACGATCAGCAGCCCTGCGCCGGCCAGCGCCCACCTCAAGTCCAGGTCGTCTTCGGTGCGCTTGCGCGTCGTCATGGCGGCAGCCGCATTCTGGCCCATTTGCCTGGCGCCGGCGCCCAGCGCAGCCACGATGGTCGGGAGCGTTCGCAGCAGCGTGATCAGGCCGGCGGCGGCGACGGCGCCTGCGCCCATCGGCCTCACGTAGCTGGCATAAAGCTGGTCCGGCGTCATCTGGGCAATCGGAATGGTGCCGGGATACAGCGGCCCGGCGAAATGGCTGCCGAAAAACTTGATGGCCGGCATCACCACCAGCCATGCGAATACGCCTCCCGAGAACAAGACGCCGGCAATGCGCGGCCCAATGATGTAGCCCACGCCCATGTATTCGGAGGTGGTGTTGGCGCGAATGGAAGCACCGGGGTAGCCGGTGAAGTTGTGGGTCGGCTGGCTGGGCCAGGCGGCAAACAGGTTTTCGTTTTGAAAGAGCGTGTACAGCGCGCCTAAGCCCAGGCCGGCAAAGACGCGGCTGGCAAATGATCCGCCGCGGTCGCCCGCCACCAGCACGTCGGCGCAGGCGGTGCCTTCCGGATACAGCAGGTTGCCGTGCTCTTTCACGATCAACTGCCGCCGCAGCGGAATCATGAAGAACACGCCCAGCCATCCGCCGATCAGCGCAAGAATGAACGTGCGCCAGTATTCCAGCCCGAACCCCAGGAAGAACAGCGCGGGCAGCGTGAAGATAACGCCGCCGGCCACGGATTCGCCCGCCGAGCCGGTGGTCTGCACGATGTTGTTCTCAAGGATGGAGGCCTTGCCGAAGGCGCGCAGGATGCTGATAGAGAGCACAGCGATCGGAATCGAAGCAGCGACCGTCAAACCCGCGCGCAGGCCTACGTACACCGTTAC
>JAJPJZ010000122.1 GCA_021323935.1 Terriglobia bacterium
CTATTTTTTTCTTTTTTTTTAGCGGTCGCGGCACGCCGAGGCGCGGCCGTCGCCGATTTCGAAGCGCTCGTCTTCGCTGTCTTGACCCTGGCGCTTGGCTTGGTCGGCGGTCCACTTGCCTTCTGGCCCTTGCGTTGGCGCAGCTTCTCGAGCGTGGGCGCAAGCCAGTTCTTTTTGTCCGAAGCGGCCGCGCGGTTGCTTTGCCAGGTTGCCGAGGCGCTGTCACTCGCAATGTCATCCATGGTGCGCTGCGTCAGGACGGAGTAGTTGAAGTCGTCAATGTCGTAGCCCGCGGAAACGTGATCGTCTTTTTTCTTGATGAGGAGCCACTCGTTGCCTTTGCTGCCGGGGCGGCGCGACCGCATGTGCGCCAGCACGAAATCGCCGTTCAGCTTTTCGCCATGCATGCGAAACTTCAGGTCGCCTTTGGCCAGCATAGCGGCGGCAGCTTTGTCCTTTTCGCCCTCGGGATATGGCTCATACTGCTGCGGACCGGTTTCGCGCAGCGGCTCCCAGGTGCCGGTGTCCCACACCATGACGGTGCCGGCGCCGTAATTGCCGGGCGGGATAATGCCTTCAAAGTGGAAGTAGGAAACCGGGTGGTCCTCGACCATCATGGCGAGGCGCTTATCGGCGGGATCGAGCGATGGCCCTTTCGGCACCGCCCAAGACTTCAGCACACCTTCCATCTCCAGCCTGAAGTCATAATGCAGGTGCGAGGCATGGTGCTTTTGCACCACAAAGCGGTGATGGCCCCGCGGCGCCACCGCGGGCGGAGGTTCAGGAGTGTCGCTGAAGCGGCGTTTGCGGCGGTATTCTTCCAACGCCATTCTGGTTTAGATACACGGATGCAGCCGAAATTTGCAAGCAAAACCCCAGCATGACGAATCGTGAATACCCCGACCGGCCGATTGTAGGCGTCGGCGCCATCATTCTCGAGGCCGGGCGCGTGCTGCTGGCGCGCCGCGCTGCCGAACCGCTGCGCGGCCAGTGGTCGATTCCCGGCGGCATGGTGGAACTGGGTGAGACCCTGCGGGCGGCCTGCGCGCGCGAAGCCCTGGAAGAGACCGGCCTCGAAGTCCGCGTGGGCGAAGTGGTGGATGTGTTTGACAGCATCATTGCCGGCCCGCAGCCCTCGGCGCCGCGGTATCACTATGTGCTGATTGATTTCCTGTGCGAAGTCGTGGGCGGCGAGCTGCGCGCGGGCAGTGACGCCAGCGAGGCGCAATGGTTCACCGAATCGCAGTTGCCGCCGCTCGGCTTGCGCGACGTTACCCTCCGCGTGATCGAACAAGCCTTTCGACTGCGGCGCCCGGCTGACTAATTGAAGCCGCCAGAGCGCCTGCTACGATGCTGACGATGAACGCCGGCCGCTACATTCCGCAGCTTGACGGCTTGCGCGCCTTCGCCATCCTGCTGGTGCTGATGGCCCATACCGGAGGCGGTTCGCACCGGCTGCCGATTTTTCGCTTGAGCCCGGCCGGGTGGACAGGAGTGGACCTGTTTTTTGTCCTCTCAGGGTTCCTGATTACCGGCATCCTGTTCGACGCCAAAGGCTCTCCGCATTATTTTCGCAACTTCTATGCCCGCCGTGGGCTGCGCATCTGGCCGCTTTATTTTGCGGTGCTGGCCTACGCTTTCCTGCTGCTGCCCAATCTGCCGGGCTTCACCCGCGACTCGGTCGGCATGCAGGGATTTTCAGCTTCTTACTACCTGCTATACCTGCAGAATTTTAAGTACGGAACCAGCGGGCCGTTTCCGCTGGCGGTCACCTGGTCGCTGGCCGTGGAAGAGCATTTTTACCTGCTGTGGCCGCTGGTGGTGGCATCAGTGCGGCGCGAGCACCTGCCGCGCATCCTGGCGGCGCTGATTGCGGCCACCGCAATCTCGCGATATTTTCTGCTGCCCCACTTCAGCAACACGACTGCATCGTTCTATCGCTTTGACGAGATGGCCTGGGGCGCGCTGCTGGCCTGCTACGTGCGATCGCCGCGCTATTCGGCCGCGCGGCTGCGCCGGTGGTCTCGCGCGGGCTGCTGGCTGGTGCTGCCGCTGTTCTACTGCATCATCGCGCAACCAGCATCGTCGTGGCTGCGCGCTCACGGGCTGGTGTATTCGCTGCTGGGGTTCGTCTTCGTGTGCTGGGTGGCATTCGCGCTTACGGCGCGGCCGCAATCGTGGAGCATGCGCCTGCTGAATACGCGCTTCCTGCGCTACACCGGCAAGATCAGCTACGGAATTTACCTGCTGCACCCCATCGTCATGCCAAACCGCCAACTGCATCATCTGGCTGATCGTGTTCCCGCGGGAGTTGCGCGCGATGCCGCTACGCTGGCGCTGGAGTTTGCCGGGATCTACCTATTGGCGACTGCCTCCTGGCGCTGGCTTGAGTCGCCGCTGCTCAGGCTGAAGCGCCGGTTTGCCGCGCCAGTTCAAACCGGGCAGGCAGCCGCTGCTTAGCATCACGAACCAGGACGTGAAGACTTGAACGAAGAAAGACAAGCATTCATGAGAGCGCAAATTTCATTGCTGTTGATTTGCTTCACCGGCGCGGCGCTTGCGCAGGGTAAACCTCACGCCGCGGCACCGAAAACTGCCGGCGCCGTCAGGCAACTGAAGGCCACGCCGAAGACGGTAGTCTGGGGATATTACGCGGCGTCGATGCAGCCGGTGCTGCGCATCAATTCGGGCGACGCGGTGGAGTTCGAAACGCTCATCACCAACAGCCCGCAGCGGCTGGAGCAGGCCGGCGTCAAGCCTGATGACGTGCAGCAGAGCCTGCGCGACATTTATGCCAACGTCACCGATAAAGGCCCGGGCGGCCACATTCTGACCGGCCCGGTTTATGTGGAAGGCGCCGAGCCCGGCGACGTGCTCGAAGTCAGGATCGAAAAAATCGACCTTGCGATCCCTTATGCCTATAACGCCTTCGGACGTACCAGCGGGTTCCTGCCGGAGGACTTCGGCTATTCGCGGATGAAGATCATTCCGCTGGATCGCCGCCGGATGATGGCTGACTTTGCGCCGAATATCCACATTCCGCTGCACCCGTTTTTCGGCAGCATGGGAGTGGCGCCGCCGCCTGAGCGAGGACGAATTTCCAGCGCGCCTCCTGACATTCACGGCGGCAACATGGACAACAAGGAGCTGGTTGCCGGCGCCACGTTGTATTTACCGGTATGGACGCCGGGAGCGTTGTTCGTCGTGGGCGATGGCCACGCCGCCATGGGCAACGGCGAAGTCGATATCACGGCGCTTGAAACGTCGCTTACCGGCAGGTTGCGGTTTATCGTGCGCAAGGATTTGAAGCGCACTTACCCCAGCGCCGAAACCCCCTCGCACTACATCAGCATGGGCTTCGATGAAGACCTGACCAAGGCGACCAAGCTCGCGGTGCGCAACATGATCGATTTCCTGGTGAACGAAAAGCACCTCAGCAAAGACGATGCATACATGCTGACCAGCGTAGCCGGCGACGTTGACGTGACTGAGCTGGTGGATGGCAATAAAGGCGTGCACGTCATGATGCCGAAAAACATCTTCCCGGAGCAGCTCCGCGCCACCCGGTGAGCCGCAATGCCGGCGGCTTTCCCGCAGCAGCGGCCGGCGCTGCCCGAATCGGCCGAATGCGGCGTTAACGGGACTTTGCGCTGCACCGTTCAGCGCGCCGGGTGAATCTAAGGATCTGTATGGAACTGATTGTGTATTCCGCGCCGTGGTGCGGCGACTGCCGTGAAGCCAAGCGCTGGCTGACGCGGCACAATATTCCTTTCCGCGACATCAACATTGAAGAAGTGCCCGGGGCCGCGGAGGAAGTGGTCCGCAACACGGGCAAGCGCGCCATCCCGCAATTTGTCATTGATGGCCGCTGGATCCAGCCATACACGCCGGGCGAGGGTTTCCACTACGAGGAGATGGCTGAGCTGTTCGGAGTCCGCGAAAGCTAGCTACTGGCGGCCGTCTCGCGCCCTGAGCCCTGCCCATCCCGGTTCACGAACGGTTTCTTCATGCATGCGGCGCAACCGGCCGGAGAGCACGCCGCTCCGGCCCAGGTAGCCCACAAGCTTTTTGGGATTTTCGCGGCTGACGACCGGGAGCCTGCCTACGCCGAAGCGCAGCATGGTTTCGGCGGCCTCAAACAAGGATTGGTCGGGATAGGCGACGGCCAGCTTTGAAGAGCCTGCTTCCAGCACTGTCCTGGCGCCGCCGCCGTCTTTTTCAAGCGCGCGCAGAATGTCGCCGCGCGTGATGATGCCGACCAGTTCGCCGCGATCGTCAACAATGGGCAGGCCCTGATGCTGCACCACCAGGGGATCGCGCCGGGTGATGCGCTCAGCTACTTCCGCAATGGTCGTCGTGGCGGGAATGGCGCTCACATCTTTCGCCATGGTGTCGGCCACGCTTACTTCCTGCAGCACGTCAGCCTCGTAGTCGGTGTGGATGCGCAGGCCGCGCCGGGCCAGCTTTTCCGTCATGATTGAAGTCTTCATGAACAGCAGGCCGATGCCGTCGGCAATCACGCACACCAGCATCAGCGGCAGCACGGAGTTGTAGTTCTGGGTAATTTCAAAGGCGAAGATGATGAACGTAAACGTCGCGCGCGAAGCCGCCCCGAACACGGCACCCATCGCCACCAGCGCGAAAGCTCCGGGCATAAAATTTGCACCCGGGAACAGGTGGTTCAATCCGATGGCGTAAGCGCCGCCCATGGCTGCGCTGGCCATGAACATGGGCGCGAGCAGGCCGCCTGAAGTTCCCGAACCGAGCGAGACCACCAGTGCCACGGACTTGAAGATCATCACCAGCAGCAGCACCTTGAGCGCGAGGCTTGAGTTCAGAATGTCAGTGATGGTGTCGTAGCCCACGCCGAGGACGCGCGGAACAAAGTAGCCGATGATGCCGAGCCCGAGCGCCCCAATCGCGGGCCACCACATGGGGTCGAGCGGCAGCTTTTCAAACTGATCTTCAACCCAGTACAGGAAACGGCTGAAGCCCACGGCAGCGAAGCCGCAAATCACGCCCAGCACGATGTAGGCGGGCAGGGCGCGCGGAATGGCAAAGTCCATGGCCGAGATGGAGAACATGGGGCCATTGCCCATCAGCGCGCGGTGGACTTCGGTGGCCAGCGTGCTGGCAATCACCAGCGGTATGAACGAACGCGACTTGAATTCAAACAGCAGCAGCTCAATCGCCAGGATCACGGCCGCAATCGGCGTGCTGAAGGTGGCCGCCATGCCGGCGGCGGCGCCGCAGGCCAGCAGCACTTTGCGCTCCGCTGCCGTGGTGTGGACGATTTGGCCGATGATGGAGCCGAGCGCGCCGCCCGTCTGGATGATCGGACCTTCAGCGCCGAAAGGTCCGCCAGTGCCGATGGCGATGGCGGCAGAGATGGGCTTGAGGATCGCGACCTTCGGCTCAATGCGGCTGCGGCTCACCAGCACCGCTTCCATGGCTTCCGGAATGCCGTGGCCGCGAATTTTTGAGCTGCCGAACTTTGCCATGATGCCGACGATCAGGCCGCCCAGCACCGGCATCACGATGACCCACCAGCCCAGTTGGTTGTGGCGCGCGCTGCGAAACACGAACGACGCCTGGTGATAGAACACCAGGTTGGTGAACAAGGCGATCAGGTTGTAGAGCAGGAAAGCGACAATGCCGGCCAGAATGCCGATTGCGGCAGAAAGGCACGCCACCAGCACCATGCGGAAGCTGGCAGGCGCGCCTGGATCGGTGGCCAGGCCTTCGACGTTCGTTCCTTCGGGAAAGAGCTGTGACGGTGGCGCCGTGACCATGCCTTCGGCGGGCAGCGGCGGCCGCGCATTGATGTTGAATTTGCCTGAGTTACGTTTGTGGTCGTTCATTCGTTGTCGCAATGGCGGCAGCGTTTCGCGAGGCGCGCGGCTTCTTGCTCCCGCTGTTGCCCATATCGCGTGAAATCTGTTGCAGCGCCTGGACGAGCATGGGCGCCATGGTGCTCAGCGCTGCGCGATGCGGGCGCGCGAGCTGCCGCAAAATGCGCTCTCCCTTGGGCGTGAGCTCGAGCATCACCTTTCGCCGGTCTGATTCATCTGGAACCCGCCGCACCAGCCCGTTATTGGCGCAGCGGTTCACCAGTTCCACCGCGCTGTGGTGCTGGATCTGCATGCGTTCAGCGATATCGCCCATGCTGGGCGCGCCCGGCTCAGCCTTCACCGCAAGCAGCAGTTGGTATTGCTGCGTCTCCAGCCCGGCCTCGCGCGCGGCCTCTTCACTGAAACGCATGAAGCGGCGGATATGGTAGCGAAATGCAGCCAGCGCGCGGTATTCGGACTCAGACAGCCAACTGCCGCCACTCTCAGTATATCGCGTCACGAGGTATGCTCCCTTGCCTTTGCGCGCCGGCGTAACCGCCGAGGTTCGTCCCCTGGCTTTCCTGCTGCGCCCCGACCGCCAGCTCGAAATGGCAAAATGATACCTGAGCCGGCGCGGGCACGTGCGCGCGAGTGCCGCGGGATGTCGCCGCTCGTGCCGTTCTGGCCTGTACAATAACCTGCTTCCCGTTCCTCAACTTGATCGACCGCTACACACGTCCGGAGATGGGCCGCATATGGAGCGACGAAAATCGCTTTCGCATGTGGCTGAAGGTGGAAATCGCCGCCACTCATACGCTGGCCGAAGCAGGCATGGTTCCGCAGCAGGCGGCCGGCACGATCGCCGCGAAAGCTGACTTTGACCTGAACCGCATTCGCCAGGTGGAAGCCGAAGTCAAGCACGACGTGATCGCGTTCACCACCGCCGTGGCTGAGAAGGTAGGCCCGGAGTCGCGCTGGTTCCACTACGGCCTCACTTCCAACGATGTCGTCGATACCGCGCAGGCACTGCAGATCAGGGACGCCTCGGCCATCATCGCGGCAGGCGTGGACCGCCTGAGCGATGTGCTGAAGCAGCGCGCGCTTGAATTTCGCCGCACTCCGATGATCGGCCGGACTCACGGCATTCACGCCGAGCCCATCACGTTCGGCCTTAAGCTGGCCAACTGGTATGCCGAGATGCGGCGCAACGCCGCCCGCTTCGAGCGTGCTGCCGCCGACATGCGCGTAGGCAAATTTTCAGGAGCGGTCGGCAACTCAGCTCACCTTGGCCCCGAACTCGAACGCAAGATCTGTGCCCGGCTCGGCCTTGAAGCTGCTCCCGTGACCTCGCAGGTCATTCAGCGCGACCGCCACGCGTTCTATGTGGCCACGCTCGCGGTGATTGCATCGACGCTCGACAAAATCGCCACCGAAATCCGCCATCTTCAGCGCACCGAAGTCCGCGAAGCCGAGGAGTTCTTCAGCGAAAAACAAAAAGGCTCCTCGGCCATGCCGCACAAACGCAATCCCGTGACCTGCGAGCAAATTTCAGGGTTGGCGCGCGTCATCCGCGCCAACACCCAGGCTGCGCTGGAAAACGTTGCGCTGTGGCACGAGCGCGACATCTCGCACTCTTCCGTCGAGCGCATCATCCTGCCCGATTCCACGATTTTGGCCGACTACCTGCTGCACAAAACCGCTGAGCTCATCGAGAAGCTGCGCGTCTATCCCGAGCGCATGTTGCGCAATTTGAACTCGACCGGCGGACTGGTATTCAGCGGCCAGTTGCTGCTTGACCTGGTTGAGAACGGCGTCTCGCGTGAAGATGCCTATCGCATCGTGCAGCGAAATGCCATGCGCGCCTGGAACGAAGATAAAAATTTTCGCGAGCTGATCGCCGCCGATCCCGACATCTCAAACCGGGTTCCCGCCGACCAGATTGATCGCGCCTTTGATCTCGCCCGCCAACTGCGCAGCGTCGATATGATCATCGATGGCGCCCTGGCCATTTGATGCGCGTGCGCCGCAGCTTCATCATCGCCACACTGGTCGCCGCCTTCTGCGCGGCCTCTCCTGCCCGGGCCGCACCCGAAGTCAATGACGAATGTAGCGTGCCGCCCGCACTCGCCAAGTCACTCGAGCAGCAGTGGCGCGGTTGGAAGATCCTGCACATCGCCGATCTCACCGCCGAAGATCAGAACCTGTGGACCTACGCGCGCGGCCGCGTCTGCCCTGGAGTCTCTCCCGGTCACTTCCTGGGCGCGCAGTCGATCGCCTATGCGCTCGCCATCATCCGCGGCGGCAATGAAGCTGTCTCGCTGGCCGGCGCCGCAGGATCAGGATGGAAGCTGAGCGTCGTCGTGAGGCCAGTCCGCGTCAAGCGTTTTCGCGTGATCTGGACGGCCAAGCCGGGCACCTACGCTGACCGGTTCACCGGCGCCAAAACTGAAGCGAAGTCAGACGCCATCGGCTTTGAGGAGCTCGGCGGTGACGTCACAATCTTCGTTCCGCAAAAGGGACATTTCATCCCCGTCCGCACCGCCCAATAGCGCAGCGCTATCATCCAACCAGCAGGTGTGCAGCTAGGCACGTTGTTACAAAAATTCACATCCACAGCAACTTTGGCGTGCGATGTTGGTTAGCAGGGTGAACCGGCCCGTCGCACTTCCGACGATGTCATGCTAGCTGACCTCCTCCTCGTCGTAGCGATACTCGGCACGCTGAGTTCCTCGGTGTATCTCACTCTGGTGCTCGCGGGCGTGTACCGTTTCCGCCGACGCAACGCCGCGCTCAAGACGGCCGCTTTCAATACCTCCACGGCCGGCGTAACTCTGCTCAAGCCGCTGCACGGGTTTGAGCCGCGCCTGCGCGAAAATCTGGAGACATTTTTCCGCCAGCAGTACCGCGAGTTTGAAATTGTCTTCGGCCTGCGCAGCGAAGACGATCCCGCGCTGGCCATTGTTCGCGACCTCATGGCCAGCTACCCGGAAGTGCCGGTGCGCATTGTCATTTCAGGTGAGCCGACGTGGCCGAACGCAAAGGTTTACAACCTGAACTGGATGCGCGCCGCGGCCACGCACGATTACTTCATCATCAGCGATAGCGACGTCGCCGTCGGCCCCGGCTACATCGCCGCCGTCATGGCTGAACTCTCGCAGCCTGAAGTCGGCGTCGTCACCTGCTTGTATCGCGGCGTCGCCACCAGCAGCCTGTGGAGCAGGTTTGAGGCGCTGGGCATGTCGGTGGAACTGCCCTCCGGCGTGCTTGTGGCCGACATGCTTGAAGGCATGAAATTTGCCCTCGGCCCCACCATGGCGGTGCGACGCGAATGCCTTGATGCCGTCGGCGGCTTTCCGGCGCTGGCCGATTACCTTGCCGATGATTTCGTGCTCGGCAACCGCGCTGCCGCTGCCGGCTATCGCGTCCTGCTTTCGCGGTGCGTGGTCGAGCACATTGTGGTGCAAAGCCGCATGGTGGCTTCCTTCCAGCACCAGGTGCGCTGGACCAAGAGCACTCGCCGCTCGCGTCCCAAGGGGCATCTTGGAACCGGCCTCACCTTCGCGATGCCTTTCGGAATTCTGGGCATAGTGGGCGCGGCGCTGGCCGGCCCGCCTTACCTCGGCATCATCGGCATGCCGCACCTCGGCCTCACGCTCCTGCTTTGCGCCGTGCTGAACCGCACCGTGCAGTGCTGGGCGGTCGGCTATCTGGCTTTGGGCGATCTTAGCGCGCGGCGCCTCGCCATGTTGTATCCGGTTCGCGACCTGCTCGGTTTCTGCTACTGGGTGGCGAGCTACTTCGGCGGGCGTGACACGACCTGGCGCGGCGAGCGCTACGTCATCAGCCCCGACGGCCGCATGGTGCGCCAGTCAGCTCTGGCCGCTGCAGTCGAATCCAAGCGCGCTTCGGCCTAGTTCAGCTTGGCTTGCGCGCTACTCCGCGCAGCGTGAGCCCTTCGCGATGCAGCAGCACCAGGCCCGCCGGCACAATTGAAATCCACGTAGCCAGCCACAGCAGGATTCCGCAGCTCACCGCCAGGTCGCTGGCGAAGCCAAACACCGCGACCAGCGCCGCCACCACCGCCAGTTGCTGGCCTCCCGCCGCGGGCACCGGGATCAGCGAACCTGCCAGGCTGAATCCCATCAGGACCAGCACCTGCGCCGGCCCCAGATGCGCGGCCTCGACGCGGAAGCTGTGCAGCACCGCGAAGTACGCCGCGGCGATCAACATCCACATTACCAATGACATTGCAACACTGCCGGCGACGGCCGCCGGCGCTGCCACGATGCGAG
>JAJPJZ010000238.1 GCA_021323935.1 Terriglobia bacterium
CAATGTTATCGACCTCAGCGCGATGACCTGCCTTCCCGGCCTGATCGATACCCACACGCACACGCTGCTGAACGGCGACATCACCGCCGAAGACTACGACGTTCAACTGCTGAAGCAATCCATTGCGTACCGCGCCATCGCCGCCGCCGCCAACGCCCGCAAAATGCTGGGCTACGGTTTCACCACCATTCGCGACCTTGAAACTGAAGGCGCAGGCTACGCCGACGTTGACCTGCGCAATGCCATCGAGCACGGCATCGTTCCGGGCCCGCGCATGAAGGTGGCCTCGCGCGCGCTCGACGTCACCGGCTCGTATCCGCTGCAGGGCTACAACTGGCAGATTGAAGTGCCGCACGGCGTGCAGTTTTGCGATGGCGCCGACGACTGCCGCAAAGCTGTCCGCGAGCAGCTTTCGCACGGCGCTGACTGGATCAAGGTTTACGTCGATCGCACTTACTACGTGCAGCAGCAAAGCGGCGGCGAAATCCTGAACGACATTCCCACGTTCACCCTAGACGAGCTGCGCGCCATCGTCGATGAAGCCCATCGCGAGCGCCACCTGGTCGCCGCGCACGCCATGGCGCTGCAGGGCGTGCACAACGCGGTTGAGGCCGGCGTTGACAGCATCGAGCACGGCGATTACATCGCGCCTGCCGACATGCAGGCCATGGTGCAGAAGGGCATCTGGTGGGTGCCCACGATTTACGTGGGCGAGTACGTGGCTGAAGGCCGCGCCCGCGAAGGCGCGCCGGTGTGGGTGCAGATGATCCGCATCAGCCAGGACACATTTCGCCGCGGCCTTGAGAGCGGCGTGAAGATGGCGTTCGGCACCGATGTGGGCGGCTTCGACTGGAACATCAATCCTGCGGTGCAACTGCCGCTGATGGTGAAGTACGGCATGTCGCCGCTGCAGGCGCTGCGTTCCGTTACCGCGCAGGCTGCGGCGCTGCTGCGCATGGAGGACCAGGTTGGCTCGATTGCGCCCGGCAGGTTTGCCGATATCGTGGCCGTCGCAGGCAATCCGCTCAGCGACATCGGCGTGATGCAGAAAGTTCAGTTCGTCATGAAGTCCGGCGAGGTGTTTGCTTCACCGCGGCCCGAGCGCTGAACGCAGGGAACGGCTATTCTCCGGCTGCCGCTTCCACCGTCACGAACTTGCCCATGCGGCCTTTATCCATGAACTTCACCACGCCGCTCACCTTGGCGAACAGGGTGTCATCTTTGCCGCGGCCCACGTTCAGCCCCGGCTTGATGCGCGTGCCGCGCTGGCGAACGATGATGGAGCCGCCCGGAACCGTCTGGCCGCCGAAAACTTTTACTCCCAGCCGCTGCGAGTTTGAGTCGCGGCCGTTTCGTGAACTGCCTAAACCTTTTTTGTGTGCCATAAATTACTCCGTCGCTGGGGTGCCACCCGCGGCTTGCGAGGTCGCGGGCGGGTGATCACCAGCTACTTCTTCGGCCCTTTCTTGCCTGCGCTTTTTTTCGGGCCGCCTTTTTTGCCGGCTGATTTCTTGCCGGTCGGGCGGCTGCCGCCCTTGCCTTTGCCCATGGCCTTCACTTCGCGCTCGGCCACGGCGTCCTGAACGCCTTCCACTACGCCCTGGACCGCGCCCACCGCGCCGCCCACGATCCTGGCGGCGGTATCGGCCACGCTTTTTGCCTTTTTGGGCTTGGCTGCCGGCAACTCAGGCGCCTTGAAGCTCTGACCATCAAAGGCAATTTCGGTGATGCGAACAGCAGAGTACGCCTGGCGATGGCCACGCAGCTTTTTGTACTGCTTCTTGCGCTTGTAATGGAATACCAGGATTTTATCGGCGCGGCCGTTTTCAACCACGCTGCCCACCACGCGCGCTTCGCCTTCCGGCCGGCCGATTTTGCCGGCTTCGCCGCTGACCGCCAGAATGTCGCCGAATTCCACCGTGCCGTTTTCGGCCGGCGTAGTTTCAACGCGAATCACGTCTCCGGGCGAAACCCGATACTGTTTTCCGCCGGCGCGAATCACCGCGTACATATTTCCTCCGTTACAAGGCTCACGTGGCGCCGGAGGTTTCATCCGGCGGAGCTGAATCGATATTTTCCTTGTGGTTTGCTCTTCCACCTGCGCCGCGCCAGCCGTTACGCCGGGGCGCACCATGGCGGGACAAACAAGACAGGCAAACCCAATGATTCTAACGTGCTTGGCGGCCGCTGGTCAAACCCATCGACCGCCAAGCAGGGCGGGACTACCACAGCCGCCGAACGTCGTAAGCGTCGAAGGCCTTGTCATTGCTGACGATGTTTAAATTTTCGGCCTGGGCCTGGGCAGCCAGCATGCGATCGAAGGGATCTTTGTGGTGCGGCGGCAGCAGGGCAGCCTGCTTCGCGTGCAGCGCGCTGATGGGCAACTCGACGAAGCGCTCCTGCCCAAGCCAGAGTGGGACCTGCTCAAGGATGGCGGCCGCCTCGAGTTTGCCCATTTGCTGCTTGATGCCAATTTCCCAGATGGATGCCGCCGATACAAAAATCTGGTTGCGCGAATCTTTAACGCTGCGCTGGGCACGCGGCGAGAGCAACGGCGACGCCGCAAACCACCAGATGAGCGCGCTGCTGTCGAGCAGCAGCCTCACTCAATGTTCCAGTCCTTCAGCTCTTTGGCCGTGAGCGGATCGAAAGCCCCGGGCGTCCAGTTGATCTGCCCCTTGTAGCGACCCGGGGTGCGCTGCTTTCTTGTGGTGACGAGCGCAACCAGCTTCGCCACGGGCTGTTTACCGCGCGCAATGATCACATCTTTGCCGTGCTCGGCTTCTTCAAGCAGCTTCGAAAGGTTCGTCTTGGCCTGATGCACCGTGTACATATTAGCTAAGTATCTTAGCTAATCTGGCAGTGGAAGTCAAACTCTTCCTGACGGCTCCACGGCCCCCGGCGCGCCGCTGCTGGTCAAATGAACCGCTCAGCGCACCGCAATCGGCTAGCCGGTGGGCGGGGCGCCGTCTAGAATCGTAAGCTTGGCCGACGCAGCTCAAGCCGATGTCAGCAACTGGACCGGGCGCATCCTCGCCGGCGACGTGCGAGCGCTCTCGCGCGCCATCAGCCTGGTGGAAGACCGGCACGATGCGGCTGTGCCTCTGCTGAGAGCATTGTTTCCGCACAGCGGCAGGGCTGCCGTCATCGGGTTGACGGGCGCTCCGGGCGCGGGCAAGAGCACGCTGGTTGACCAGCTCGCGCGCGAATATCGCCGCCGCGAGAAAAGCGTCGGCATTATCGCGGTCGACCCCACCAGCCCCTTCAGCGGCGGAGCGATTTTGGGCGACCGCATCCGCATGCTGGCCCACCACGGCGACGCCGGCATTTACATCCGCAGCATGGCCACCCGCGGCGCGCTCGGCGGCCTCGCGGCGACGACCGCCGACGTTGCTACCGTGCTCGATGCCAGCGGCCGCGATGTAGTGCTCATCGAAACCGTAGGCGTGGGCCAGGACGAAATCGAGATTGTGCGCCTGGCCGAGGTCACCATCGTGATCCTGGTGCCGGGCATGGGCGATGACGTGCAAACCATCAAGGCCGGCATCATGGAGATCGCCGATATTTTCGTCATCAACAAAAGCGACCGCGAAGGGGCCGAGCGCGTGGAGCGCGAAATCCGCGCGATGCAATCGATTTCGCCTCGGCGCGACGGCTGGAGCCCTCCCATCGTGAAGACGATCGCCACCGACGGCGAGGGCATCGCCGAACTGGGCGCTGCCATAGCCAACTACCAGGCGTTCCTGAAGGGCAGCAATCTCGGCTTGCAGAAAAAGATTGAGAGCTGGCGCGAGCGGCTCATCGTGATGCTGCGCGAAGCGCTGCTGGAGCGCGCGCTGCGCCACAGCCTGAACAACGGCGACCTCTCGCGGTATGCCGTCCAAATCGCCGAGCACAAGCTCGATCCATATACACTCGTGGATGGCATCGCCGAGCGCTCGCTGGGCGGCACCATGCCTCCCAAGTGAGCGGGCGAGCGCAGCCCGGCGCGGGCAGAGCTGCGCGCCGGCAACAGGCAAATGCGTGAGTTCCGCGGCATCAAGTTGCCGCAAGCACCCAGGAAAATGCAATGGCCACAATCGATCACCTTGGAATTGCAGTGAAGTCGCTGGCTGAGGCGCGCAGCTTTTATCGGCGCATGGGCCTCGAGATCGTGGGCGAAGAGACAGTGGAACATGAAGGCGTGCGGCTTGCCATGGTTCCGCTGGGCGAAAGCCGCATCGAGCTGCTGGAGGCGCTGGCCGCCGACACGCCGATTGGGCGCTTTCTGGCAAAGCGCGGCGAAGGCCTGCACCACGTGGCGCTGCGCGTTGACGACCTGAATGCCACGGTTGAGAAGCTGAAGAAGGCGGGCACAAAATTCATCAGCGACGAAATCAAGGTCGGCGCCGGCGGCCACCTTTACGTGTTCGTTCATCCTTCTTCTACGGGCGGCGTGCTGCTGGAGCTGTGCGAAGATCCGCCGCAGGGCGTGTGAGCAGCGGAGCAACCGCTTCGCACCTTACGTGAGCAACAGGCCGAATGCTGATTCTTTCCATTGAAACCAGCGGCAGGAATGGCGGCGTGGCGCTGGCGCGCGGCGACGCCGAAAGCTTCGATCTGCTGGGCGAAGCGCCCATTGGTGCGGGGCAATACTCGGCTGAGCTGATGCCGCGCATCGTTGAGCTGCTGCGCGCCGCAGGCATCGCGAAAGTTGAGCTGGAAGCGTTTGCGGTAGCTTGGGGCCCGGGCTCTTTCACCGGCTTGCGAGTCGGCATTGCCACCGCCAAGGCGCTGGCCGCTACGCTCGCCAAACCGCTTGCGGCCGTTTCAGTGCTTGAGGCGATTGTTGCAAGCGCGTTTCGCAAGCTGGCGGCTTGCGACCCCCAGGCACGCGAACGCGAGTTGCAGCGGCAGAACATGGCAGCGCTCATGGACGCCGGCCGCGGCGAAGTGTATGCCGGCTTTTATTGGGTGGCGAGTGCGCGGCGCCGCGAGGCGGAGCGCGAAGTTCTGCTGCCCTTTGAAGGCGTGATTCAGGAACTCAGCAGCCTGGCGCCGCCCGTCACCGTGGTGACTCCCGATTCGAGCGTTGCCGAACGGCTCCGGGAGCGGAACATCAGCGTGATGCTGGTGGAGAGACCGGCTGCCCGCGACGTGGCTCGCCTCGGGTTGCAGAAGCTCGCGGCGGGTGAGGCTGCCGGCGTGGCCGAGCTCGATGCCAACTACATTCGCCGCTCTGACGCGGAGATATTCTCGCTGCCCCGGCTGCAGGCAAAATAACGGCATGTGTGCCCCACCCGGCGATTCCCTTCGAATCCGCGCTGCCGCAGCCGGCGACATCCCGCGGCTGCTGGAACTGTCGCGGCAATCCGCGTTTGCCGCGTGGTGGAGCGAGAAGAAATACGAACAATGTATCGGCGGGAGCTCGGGCTGGGTGCTGGTTGGCGAAATCGGCGCTGAAATTGTCGGCTTTGCGGTTGCGAGTATTGCGGCCGGCGAGTGCGAAATTGAAAATATCGCGATTGCGCCCCAACATCGCGCCCGCGGCTGCGGCAGCAAACTGCTGGCTGAAGTGATTGCGCGCGCCGGGCGGCAGGGCTGCCGGGCGATCTGGCTGGAAGTGCGTGAATCGAATGAAGCAGCGCGGCGGCTCTACTCCAGGGCCGGTTTTGCCGCCGCGGGCCGGCGGCGGCACTACTATCGCGATCCGGCAGAAGATGCGCTCATCCTGAAGCTCACGCTTTAAAGTGCCCCAAAATTCGGCGTTGAATGTGCCGATTTACCTGTGCTAGCTTGTAACCCACCACAGCGGTTTGGAGGTCTCTGGATGGAAGACATCCGAGCTCAACTCCTGGCCGGCAATGATGAGTTCCGCCGCCTGGCCCAGGAGCATACGCAGTACGCGCAACGCCTCGATTCATTAATCCAAAAGAAGTACCTCAGCGAAGACGAGAAGCTGGAAGAAGTCCGGCTGAAGAAGCTGAAGCTTCGACTGAAAGATGAAATGGAGCGAATCGAGCGCCACGCGCGCAGCTACACTCCCCACGTAGCCTGAGATTTGGCAATCGCAACGCACGCAAGCGCCTCGGTGGTCCAGGGACTTTTTGCGCGGCCTGGCTGCGCCTGCGGCGGCCTGCGCCATCTATAATCGGGCGTAGCGATGGTTCGCGACGGCTTTTTTTATGGTGGCGGCATGCTTGCGGCAGCGGCGCTGATCGCGTGGCTGGCCGCCTGGCCTTACGCCATCCCGGTGCTGCTGCTGGCCGCCTTCTTCTTCTGGTTTTTTCGCGATCCTGAACGGCAGGTGCCCGCCGCGCCCGGCGCCATTGTGTCGCCGGCTGACGGGAAAGTAACGGCGGTGGCCGAGAGCGAGGTTGACGGGGTTCGGCGCACTCGATTGAGCATTTTCCTCAACGTCTTCAATGTGCACGTGAACCGCTCGCCTATCGCCGGCGTAGTCCGCGCCGTGGAATATAAGCGCGGAAAATTCGGCAACGCCATGGGCGCCGTTTCTTCCGATCAGAACGAGCAGAACATCGTGACGGTCGAAGGCGAAGGCCACACCGTCATCTTCAAGCAGATCGCGGGCCTGCTGGCGCGCCGGATCGTGTTCACCCCCAGGCCGGGCGACGTGCTTGCGCGCGGCCAGCGCGTAGGATTGATCAAGTTCAGCTCTCGCGTTGACGTGGTGCTTGGCCCCGATGCCGTGCTCGCCGTCACGGTGGGCGACCACGTGAAAGGCGGCTCGAGCATTCTGGGCCACTTTGCACCCGCGCCGGCGCGGCCGGTGCTGCAGGCCGAACTGCAGACTTCAAGAAAGGCGGACTAGTGGCAGAGCAATATGCGCTGCTGCCCGATGATCGCAGGCGCCAGCGCCGCCTGCGCAAAGGAATGTATCTGCTGCCCTCGCTGTTCACGGCGGGCAACATTGCGCTCGGCTTCTACGCAATTCTGCAGGCCATGCAGGGGACGAGCGATGCCTTCTGGCACTTCGACCGCTCTGCCGAAGCCATCGGCTTCGCCATCCTGTTCGATGGGCTGGATGGCCGCATCGCGCGCATGACCAATACGACCAGCGAATTCGGCCGCGAACTCGATTCCCTGGCCGACGTTATCACGTTCGGCGTGGCCCCGGCAGTGCTGGCGTGGATGTGGGGCTTTCATCTGCTGCCGGAGTGGAGCCTTTCGCCGACCACGCACCTGCACCTGGTCAAAAGCGGCATCATTGCCGCATTCCTGTTCCTGATTGCCGGCGCCGCACGGCTTGCGCGGTTCAACATCCAGGTGCATCCCCGGCCTTCGAATCCGGGCCGGCCCGGCCGTAAGTACTTTGTGGGCATGCCGATTCCCGCCGGCGCGGGAGTCATTGCCGCGACCGTTCATTTTTCAAGCGGCGAGCCGATTGAGTCCTGGATCATGAGCGTGATCTGGTGCGCGCTGCTGGTGGCCGATGCCTATCTCATGGTCAGCACGTGGCGCTTCTACAGCTTTAAGGACATCGACTTCCGCAATCGTCATCCCTTCTGGCTCATCATCCTGGTGGGCGCGCTGATCTGGAGCGTTGCCGTCTTCCATCGTTATGTTTTGTTCGTGCTGGCGCTGAC
>JAJPJZ010000168.1 GCA_021323935.1 Terriglobia bacterium
AAGTGCGCACTTTCCCCTGCGACGCGCTCATCATCGCCACGGGCGGCATCGGCGCGATTTTCGGCAAGAGCACGAATTCGGTGGTCTGCACCGGCTCGGCGCAATCGGCGCTTTACCAGCAGGGCTGCTTTTACGCCAACGGCGAGTTCATCCAGGTACACCCCACCGCCATTCCGGGCGAAGACAAGCTGCGGCTGATGTCGGAATCGGCGCGCGGCGAAGGCGGGCGGGTGTGGGTGCCGAAGCAGCAGGGCGATAAGCGCGCCCCGCGCAGCATTCCGGAATCGGAGCGCTGGTATTTTTTGGAGGAGTGGTATCCCAAGTACGGCAACCTGGTGCCGCGCGATGTGGCTACGCGCGCCATCCACAAGGTGGTCTATGAATACGGCCTCGGCATCGACGGCCAGCCCATGGTCTACCTTGACCTGACGCACATTCCGCGCGAAACCCTGAATCGCAAGCTGGAAGGCATTCTTGAGATTTACGAAAAGTTTGTCGGCGACGATCCGCGCGACACGCCGATGAAGATTTTTCCCGGCATGCACTACACCATGGGCGGGCTTTGGGTGGATTACAACCAGGCCACCAACGTGCAGGGCATTTTTGCCGCAGGCGAGTGCGAATACGGATACCACGGCGCCAACCGCCTGGGGGCAAACTCGCTGGTCTCGTGCATCTTCGGCGGGTTTGTTGCCGGGCCGCAGGCGGTGCGGTATGCAAAGGGCCTGCAAGGTGCGGCGACGAACGGAGCATTTGACGCCGAGCGCAAGCGCCAGGAAGAGTTCAATGCCACGCTGATGAATTCCAGCGGCGAAGAGAATCCGTTCCGCATCTGGCGCGAGCTGGGCGAATTGATGACGCGCAATTGCACCGTGATTCGCTACAACAATGCGCTGCAGGAGACCGACACCCGGCTGGTGGATTTGCTGCATCGCTTCCGCCGCATCAATTTGAGCGATCGCACGCAGTGGGCAAACACGTCGGTGGTGTTCGCGCGCCAGCTCTACAACATGCTGCAGCTTTCGCGGGTGATTGCGCAGGGCGCGCTGATGCGCGACGAATCGCGCGGCGCACACTACAAGCCTGACTTCCCTGACCGCAATGACGCCGCCTGGCTGAAGACTACCAAGGCCTATTTTGCGGCCGATGCCGACGAGCCCAAGTTCGAGTTCGAGCCGGTGGATACCAGCCTGCTGCCGCCGCGGCCGAGGAGATACGACATTGCCAAGTGAAGCGGCGCAGCGCTGGTGGCACAGCGGCGTTGCCATGCCGCGCTGGGCGCGGGCTTGGCTCATCACCGGCGGCGCCGGGCTGATGCTGTTTGCTATTTGGGTGAAGCTGATGGCGCTTTATCCTTCGGCGCAGGTGCGCGAGGTAATGGGCGCTGCGATGTTCACCGGCTGGGGCCTGCTGCTGACGGCAATGGGCTTGAGGCGCGGTTCAGCCGGAATGATGCTGGCGCTGAGCGCCGATGGTTTCCTGCGCTACTACCTCCATGGTGAAGACAGCGGCGAGTTGCGAATGGTTTCGGCGGTAACGTTTCTGGCGCTCGGCATCATCTTACTGAAGCGCGGCAATGAGCCGGTGGCGGAACACGCCGGGTTAACCACGCTGCATTTATCTGACCGACCACAATCAAATCATGGCTAAAACCGTACAGGTCAAAATCAAGCGGCAGGAGAACCCGAGCGCGAAGGCGCATTGGGAGGAGTTTGAACTCACCTGGAAGCCGGGCATGAACGTGATTTCGGCGATGATGGATATCGCCGCCAATCCGGTCACGCGCTCGGGCCAGCCGACGACGCCGATCACTTACGATTCCAATTGCCTGGAAGAGGTGTGCGGCTCCTGCGCCATGCTGATTAACGGCCGCGCCCGCATGGCGTGCTCGGCGCTGGTCGATAAGCTCGAGCAGCCCATTACGCTTGAGCCGCTGAAGAAATTTCCGGTGATTCGCGATCTGGCGGTTGATCGCAGCGTTTTGTTTGAAAACCTGAAACGCGTGCAGGCGTGGATCCCGATTGACGGCACTTACGACCTTGGCTCAGGGCCGCGCATGTCGCAAAAAGAGCAGGAGCAGGCGTACCCATATTCGCGCTGCATTTCCTGCTGCTGCTGCATGGAAGTGTGCCCGCAATTCAATGAGAGCACGGGCTTTGTGGGCGCAGCCACGATCGGCCAGGTGCGGCTGTTCAACACTCATCCCACGGGCAGGATGCAGAAGGAAGAGCGCCTGCACGCGCTGATGGGCGATGGCGGCATCCATGAGTGCGGATTTGCGCAGAATTGCGTTGAGATTTGCCCCAAGGAGATTCCGCTCACCACGGCGATTGCTGAAGTCGGCGGTGCGGTGATGCGGCAGGCACTGGGCGATTTCTTCCGCCGGTAAACCTGTCCGATGGCGAGGACGCTGCCTTCTTATAGAGGAACCACGGATTCCACGCTGCGCAGACTGCATCACCATTTAGACTTGAGGCTCATGCGAACTGCGACCCGAGCCACAGCCTTGATGCTCATGCTTCCGCTGGCGCTGGCGGCACAAAGCGCGCCCGGAAAATCCCAAGGACAAACCCACCGGATGACCGCAAACGAAGTTCATCATTCTGCCATCATCATCGATACCCACGCCGACACCACCCAGCGGCTGCTCGACCAGGATTTTGACATGGCGAATCCGCCGGCAGGCGATTTCGGGCACGTCGATTTCGCGAAGGCACGGCGCGGGAACCTGGGCGCGGAATTTTTTTCCATCTGGGTCGATCCGGACCCGGAGAAGATCAAGCCTGAAAATTACGCCAAGCGCACCCTGGACCTGATTGACTCTGTGTATCAGCAGGCGGCCCGGCATCCTGACCAGATGACGATGGCGTTCTCAGCCGAAGAGATTCGGCGCGCGCGAAGCGGGCCGCACAAGAAGCTGGCAGCGCTGATGGGCATCGAGGGCGGCCATTCGATCGAAAACGATATCCGCCTGCTGCGCGACTACTACCGGCTGGGCGTGCGCTACATGACGCTGACGTGGTCGAACACGAATGAGTGGGCC
>JAJPJZ010000368.1 GCA_021323935.1 Terriglobia bacterium
CGCACACCAGCGCCGGAAACAGCTTCCACGAGGGAATTGCCATGGGGAAATTCCACGGCGTGATCATGCCGCAGACTCCGATGGGCTGGCGCACCGTCATGGCAAACTTGTTGGGCAGCTCGGAGGGAGTAGTGGCGCCGAACAGGCGGCGGCCTTCGCCGGCGAAGTAATAGCCGGTATCGATGGCCTCCTGCACATCGCCGCGCGTTTCCTGCAGCACCTTGCCCATTTCGTGCGTCATGTCACGGGCGAATTGCTCCTTGCGCTGCTCCAGGATCTGGGTGGCGCGCAACAGGATTTCAGCGCGGCGAGGGGCGGGCATCAGCCGCCAGCGGGGAAAGGCTTCCTTGGCGGCGCGAACCGCGTCTTCAACATCCGGCTTGGCGGAGCGCGCGAAGACGCCGACGACGTCGCGGGTATCGGCAGGATTGAGGTTCTCAAACGTCTGGCCTGCGCGCGCCGGAACCCATTCGCCGTTGATCAAGTTGTGGTAAGTCTTGGCAGCCATTGCTCTCCTTGGCGCTGTCTGGTTAGGTAAGCAGACAATCTTAGCCGCTCCGGAACGCTGCTGTCGAAGCCGGCGGGGCCGCGCGCGGGCGGTTGCGAGTGGCATGACGGAAGTAACCGCTCGACGCTTCTCGAAGGTTCAATGTGCGGGTTAACACGCGCAAAATAAACGTACATGCCGATTGTCCACAGAAGGCGGCAATCCGTCCCGGTCATTGGCTGGACGACGATCACGTATCGCAGCGTGATCACGACCATCTTTTGCATCGGGCTGCTGGCCCTGGTGGCGTTTTATTTCACGTTTCCTCAGCAGAGCCGCGCGGAAATCGATATTGCCGGGAACTTCCTGCAGAAAGTGCTGGATAAGTGGTTCCCCAGCGCCAGCTCAGCCGCAGCGTCAGACAAGGAAGAGCAGCAGGCCAACTTCACCGCGCTTGAAGGCAGCGTGCGGGTAAAGAAACACAACCGCAACACCTGGAGCGACGCCGGCTTTAACGTTCCGCTGGAAAAAGGCGACGTGGTGCAGACCGGCGCCGACGGGATCGCGAAAGTGGTTTTTGCCGACGGCACCAATTACGTGGTCAAGCAGGATTCGCTGATCGTCATCGAGGAGAACTCGATGAACATGGCGCAACAGACCAGCGTTGCTGTGCAGGTCACGACCGGTACGGTCGATCTGGCCACGGCGGCCTACACGGATGGCTCCACGGCGAAGGTCTATATCGCCGGCGCGACCGCCAGCCTGGCGTCGGAAACCGCGGCGCAGGTGCATAACGATCCCAAGGCCGACAAGCACGAGATCATGGTGCGGAAAGGCTCCGGCAGCGTAACGCGAAACAATCAAACCGTGCCGTTGAGCAATTTTGAGCGCGTAAGCTTTTCGGCTGAAGGCGCCACCATGACGAAAACTAAAGAAACCGGCCCGCCGGTGCTGATCAGCCCGCCGAACATGACGCCGGTTTTTGCGGGCACGACGCCCAAGCCCATGCAGTTCAGCTGGAGTGAAGCGCCGGGCGCAACCGGCTACCGGCTGCGCATCTCACGCAATCCATTTTTCTCTTCGGTGCTGTATGACAAGGTCGTGCCCACCACCCAGGCCACGCTGCCTCCCCTGCAGGAGGGCGCCTACTACTGGATGGTCCAGTCTGAGGACGCTAAAGGGCACGAATCAATGGAGAGCGAGAAGAACCGCTTCACCGTGATTGCGCGCAATGCCGAGCACGCTGAGATCATGCTGGAACTCGATCCCTTCATCCAGCACGGCCACATCATCGAGGTGCGCGGCCACACCGACCCGAGCGCGCGCGTGATGGTGAACGGAGAAGAAGTGCCGATGGTCTCCTCCGACGGCACATTCCGCAAATTCACCAAGCCGCTGCCGGCGGGCGAAAGCCTGATCACGGTGACGGCGCAGGACTCGCGCGGCGGGGTCAACACCAAGCAAGAGCGCGTCGTCATTCAGTAGCCGACGGTAGCCACCAAATCCGGCGCCCAAGCCGGTCGGCGATTCCACCGCGTATCAGCGATTTCAACAGCTGTGGCGCGCCGGCTACGTGCTATTCTGCGCCCAACTACCTGCTGGATCTTCCTGTGCTGGCTGAACTGCGCGTTGAAAACTACGCCGTGATTGACCGCCTTGCGGTGGAGTTCGCGCCGGGCTTGAACCTGCTGACCGGCGAAACCGGTGCCGGCAAATCGCTGCTGATCGATGCCTTGAGCCTGCTGAGCGGCGAAAAAGCCTCGGCCGACGTGGTGCGGCATGGCGCGGAAAAGGCCGTGCTCACGGCCGTTTTTGCCGAGCTGCCTAAAGGCGTGGCGGGCGTGCTGGAAGAGCTGGGACTGGAAGGCGCCGACGAGCAGCTCATCCTGCGCCGCGAAATTTCGGCCGGCGGCAAGGGCCGCGTTTTTGTTAACGATCAGCCAGCCACGGTTGCGGCGCTGCGGCGGCTCGGGCCGGCGCTGATCGTGATCCACGCTCAACGCGAGACGCTGGCGGCGCTCGATGGCGATACCCGCCTGGAACTGCTGGACCGCTTTGCCCAACTGGACCGCTCCGACACGGCCGCGGCATACGCGCATTGGCGCGGGCTGCAATCGCGCATTCGAGAGCTTGAGCAGGATGAGCAGGGCCGGTTGCGCATGGCCGACCTGTGGAGCTTCCAGAAAAGCGAAATCGAAGCTGCGCGCCTCGAAGCCGGTGAAGACGAACGCCTGCAGCAGGAGCGAACGCTGCTGGCCAACGCTGAAAAGCTGTACGCCGCGGCCATGAGCGCTTACGACCTGCTGTACGAATCGAGCGGGTCAGCTTCAGCCACCCTGCGGGCTGCACTGCGGTCGGTGGAAGAGCTGGCGCGCTACCAAGCCCCGTTCGCCGAGACCGCCGCGGCACTGGAATCTACCCGGATCAGCGTTGAAGAAGCTGCCGCCAGCCTGCGCGATTTTTCCGAAAATGTCAGCGCGTCGCCCGAGCGGCTGGCTGAAGTTGAAGACCGCCTCGCCGTGATCGACAAGCTGAAGCGAAAATACGGAAGCACAGTTGAAGCAGTGATTGCTTACGCCGAGGAAGTGGCGGGCAGGCTGCACGAACTTGAATTTCGCGAGGACGTGCTGCGCCAGTTGCAGAGAGAGCTGGCCGCCGCGGCCGAGCAGTATGGCCGCGCAGCGGGCGCCCTCTCGAAGGCGCGCAGCGCTGCCGCCCGCGAACTGGAAAAGCTGGTGGAGGGCGAAATCAAGGACCTGGCGATGAGCGCAAAGTTTCGCGTCGAAATCGCCGCCGCGGATGACGAGCAACACTGGACTGCAAGCGGCTTCGACAGCGCCGAGTTCCTGATTGCGACCAATGCGGGCGAGCCGCTGGGGCCGCTCGAGCAGATTGCCTCAGGCGGCGAGCTTTCGCGCACGTTGCTGGCCTTGAAGGTGGCAGTCGAGCACGGCAGTGCGAGCCTGGAAAAAGAGCACGGCAGTGCGAGCCTGGAAAAAGAGCACGGCAGTGCGAGCCTGGAAAA
>JAJPJZ010000250.1 GCA_021323935.1 Terriglobia bacterium
CAGGTCGCCGATGGCATGCGAGGGCTGCATGGAAGGGATGACGCCAAGGCGCGCGAAGCGCGGAAGGTCGGCAAGATCGACAATCTGCGCGTGCTCATCGCGCCAGCGCGGGTCGGCCACTTTGCGATCCCGCGGCGGAACGGCGCGGAAGGCGCGCTCGTATTCATCGAGGATGAAGCGATTGGCGCGGTCGCCGATGGCGTGAGTTTCAACCTGAATGCCCGCCTTGAGCGCCGCGACCAGCATGGGGCGCAGCGCCTCGGCATGCACAGTCAGGAAGCCGGAAGTTGCAGGATCATCCGAGTATGGCGCGAGCAGCGCGGCGCCGCGCGAGCCGAGAGCACCGTCAGACACGACCTTGATGCTGCGCAAAGTGAGGTGATGGTTGAACTCGCCGATGGATGCGCCTTCGCGCATGAGGCGGTCGGCATCGGGGCCGGGGCCGTAAACCGCCTTGTAGATGCGGACCTTCATGCTGCCTGCCGCGAACAGCTTGCGATAAACCTCAACGTCGCGGAATGAGCCGCCCGGGTCCTGCACTTCGCACCAGCCGAGCGCGATGCTGCGGCGGTCTGCCGCCACGGCTTCCTGCTCCGGGTTGGTGAACGCCGACTGCGGAATGTGCCCGCGCACCAGCGCCTGCGCGTGATCGAGCAGCATGCCGTTAGGCTCGCCGTTTTTGTCTTTGCTGATTTCGCCGCCAAATGGATTAGGCGTTTCGCGGGTGATGCCCGCGATCTTGAGCGCCGCGGAGTTGGCGACGGCGCCGTGGCCGTCAGCGCGGTTCAGGAAAACGGGATTGTCGGGCGAAACTTTGTCGAGGTCCCAGCGAGTGGGAAACTGCGGCGGGTTCCAGAACGTCTCAATCCAGCCGCGGCCCACGATCCACTCGCCCGGCTTGTGCTGCGCCACGCGCGCTTTTACGCGGGCAAGAAAATCGTCGAGGCTGGTAGTGCCTTCAAGGTTGAATTCGAGCTCGCGCGCGCCGACGCCGAGAAAATGATAATGAGCGTCGGTCAAGCCCGGCACGACGGTGGCGCCGTGGAGATCGAGCACGCGCGTGTTCGGGCCGGCGAATGCAGCCGCGCCTGTATTGGAGCCGACGAACACGATGGAGTCACCGCGAACGGCGACGGCTTCGGCGTGAGGCGCGGCGTCATTGGCGGTGTAGACGTTGGCATTTTTGAGCAGCAGGGTGGCGGGTTGCTGCGCCGAGGTTTGCGCGAGGGCAGAGGTAGTGAGCACAAGAAAACCTATGAGCCATTTCATGTATGAAGTTCCGTCGGCCGCCATTGTAATTGTTGCGACAGCGCTCGCGGCCGGCTCGGCGCATCGTTCGGCAACCGCGTCGCGGCGCATCGCGCGAGCGCGCGAGATCAGCGGCGCCCGCGAGCGCGCATCGGCCGGCCCATCGGGGCAGGTGCGGCGCCGCGATAATCCTTGGGATAGAGCACCACGCGGCGCTGGCCGGCTTCGCCCGTGCTCTCCGTGCGCAAATCGTCGAAATCGCGCAACGCCAAATGCAAGACGCGGCGCTCGCGCGAGGTCATGGGACCGAATTCGTAAGGCATGCCGCTCTTCCTGACTTTTTCGGCGGCCACGCCGGCGGCGGTGCGCAGCTCTTCAATGCGCAGTGAGCGGTAGCCCAGGGCATCGAAGCTGATCTTTTCGTGCTCATCCGGCGCCACTCGCAACATCTGCTGGGTAACGTGCTCAAAGGCGCGCAGCAACTCGGCGTTGCGCTCCAGCAGCAGCGGCGCATCGGGCCCGGCAAGCTCCACCAGGATGACGGGGCGCTCCCAATCACGCTCCTCGGGAAGAGGCGGATCAACCGTAATGCGGTACCTCAGGCGAAAGCCGCCCTGCTTGAGGATGGTATTGAGCAGGCCCTGGATGCGCTGGGCCGCGGCAATTTTATCGGGGATGGGCACGCGAGGAATTATACGAAAGTTGCCACCGCCGAGGCCGCAGCGCCGCCTTTGAATTCATCGTCGCGCTCGGCGCCGCGCCTGCGCAGGCGCGTAGATGAAGTTCAGCTTCGCTTCTTGGCTTCGCGCTTCACCATGGTTGCGCGCATCTCGCGGCCGAATTCGCTGTTGTTCAGCCAGACCTGGAACAGGATGCCGACCACGCTGCTCCAAACCCAATACAGGCCGAGGCCCGAGGCCACGCGATAGCTGAACCAGCCGAACATCAGCGGCATCATCACCAGCATGAGCTTTTGCTGCACCGGATCTCCGCCGGCCTGCGGCGAAATGAGCTGCAGGGCGAACATGGTGACGACCGTCAGGATGGGAAGCAGGTAATAAGGATCGGGCGCCGACAAATCATGCACCCACAGCCAGGGCGCGTGGCGCAGCTCAATGGCAATGCCCAGCATGGAATAGAACGCAACCCACACCGGCATCTGCAGCAGCATGGGCAGGCAGCCGCCAACCGGGTTCACCCCTTCGCGCTTGTAAAGCTCGGCCAGCTCTTTGTTCATGTCAGCGCGGCGCGGGTCGGTGGGCTTGTACTTCTTGTACTTTGCCTGGATGGCGTCCATCTGCGGCTTGACCTTCTGCATGCGCATCATCGACTTCATGCCGGAAAGGCGCAGCGGCAGCATGAGCGCGTTAATCAGGATGGTCATCAGCACGATGGCCCAGCCCCAGTTCGGCACAAAGTGATCGTGCATCCACTCCAGCACGATGAACAACGGCTTAGCGAGCCATCCGAAGAAGCGGCCGAAATCGACCAGCGATTCAAGGTCAGGGCCCTGCTGCTCGCCCGCAACCGGCGCCGAGTGAATGCGATCGATGATTTCCAGCGCCTTGGGGCCAACGAAGAAACGTCCGGCGGTCGCGCCATTGCGGTTGCCGACCGCGGCTCCGATCACGTCAACGTTCACGCTCTGCGTGGGGTCGGGTTTATCGAGGTTCTTGGGAATCGCCACCGGGCCGCGCAGCGTGACCATGGCGGCATCCTGCGGCTGATCGGGAAGAAATACGGCGGCAAAATACTGGTCGGCGACCCCGGCCCATTGCATCGGCTGCTGCACCGTGCTGCCGCCTGACGTCTTCGCGGCGGCGGTGCGCTCCACGTTGCCCTGGTAACGCCAGATGCTGGTGGCGGCGGCGTAGGAGGATTGCACGGTCTGATCGCCGAAGCCGGCAGGCCAGGCCGGCAACGCCATCACCGGCGCGCCGTTCTGGGTCACGCTGGTCGCAAGCGCCACGGTGTAGCCGAGCGCGCCTTCACCCTTAGGGCCGCCGGGCTCAAGGTCAAAGGTGAACTGCTTATGCACCACTACGCCATCGTCGGCGTAATCGAACGTGAGAGTGCGCAGCGGCTTGGCGCTTGCGGAACCTGGCAGGGCTGAAGTGCTGTCAGAGATTTTTACTTCATAAAGGGCAGAGTTCATCCGGCCGCGCAGAGCTTCGTCGTATGTCCAGAGCGAAAGCGGATAGCCGTATTTCGGCGCCGCCACTGCATTGATCAATTCGAGCGGCTGGCCCTTATCGTCGTGATAGCGCTTGAGCACCCACGATTTCACCTGCGCGCCGCGGTTGGTAAACACCACGCGGAACTGATCGCTTTCGACCACGGTTTCAGTTTCCGCGCTGGCTGCGCGCGCCGGCGTGGCTGCAGCATTGGCCGGCGACTTTTGCGCGTGCGCTGCCGGCTTTTCCGGCATTGCGGCTGCGGGCTGCGGCTGCGCTGGCGAAGGTGCCGGTTGCGCCTGCTGCTGCGGCTGCGGCGCGGGCTGGCGTGGCGCGTTGCGCGAGGTGAAATACTGCGCCCCGGCAATCAGCACCATGGTGAGCGCGAACGCCAGCAGCGTGCGCTTTGCTGTCCCCGGGTCTTCTGGAGGAGAAAACTGATTCAAGGAATGAGGTTCTTTCTCACAATCAAATTGAGCAATTCAGGTAATTGGAAAATTTAAAAATTGAAAGAGCCGGCAGCCGCTCGGCCACCGCCGGGTCAGCAAAACGGCTTCAAGTATCGAATTCTGCAATCATCCGTTATTTGTTCCTCACTTCACGGGGTCGTAGCCGCCGTGCCCCAGCGGATTGCAGCGCAGCAGCCGCCACGCGGCCAACACCGTTCCCCGGATTGCGCCGTGGCGTTCCACCGCCTCAGCCGCATATTGCGAGCAAGTTGGAACATACTTACACGCCGGCGGCAGCCAGGGCGAAACCGCCAGCTTGTAAAACTTCAGCAGCGACGTGAGCAGCCATTTCATTTCTTTGCTCTTGCAGCCGCGTTTCCCGGCGGCTGGGCCCGCACCGATCCTTTACCCCGCCCGATTGCTGAAAACGCCTCGCCCACTTGCCGCAGCAGTTGGTCAAAAGGCATGGCGGCAACGCTGCGCCTGGGGTTCATCACCACGTCGGCGCCAAGCGCCTTGCTGCGCGTCGGTTCGCCGTGCGCATCGCCATTGGGCTCGCCCTCATTCAGCATCGCCAGGTTCAGGCGAACCGCCTCCCGCATCCTGCGCTTAATGCGATTGCGCTCAACTGCTCCGCCGAGCGCACGCGGAACGGTAAAGCCTACCCGCAGCCCGTTGTCGCGCGAAGCAGCGCTGGGGCGCGGTGAATCCGTATACGCGGGTCGTTCCGCTTCAGTTCGGGGAACGTAGAACACTGCCATATCGGCAAGCGAAATACGCCGGCCCTGCCGGTACACCCGTTCAAAATCGCTGTGCTTGAGCAGCCTGGCCGATTTCGGAAAGCGCATTCGTGGCCGCTTTGCACCCGGCTGCCTCGCTGGTTTTAAAGAGTTTTGCTGCACGGGAGCGGAAGCGCCACCGGGCCGGCCTATTCGCGGAAGCCGGGCTTTACTGAAACGCGCTTGCGTCCCTTTGCGCGCCTCCGCGCCAGCACTGCGCGTCCGCTCTTAGTCTGCATGCGCTTGCGAAAGCCATGCGTTTTCGACCGGCGGCGACGGTTGGGTTGAAACGTCCGCTTAGGCATGAAAAAACCGCTGCTCCTTGCTGTGATTAGTCTGTGGTAAGCAAAGCTCAAGTATAAATGAGCTTTGCCGCGCAGCCAAATGACCGCTCGGCCTCGCTCGCCTGGCAAGCGGCGCAGCGGGCGAAACTTGAGCTCGTGGGCCGGCCGGATCCTCGGCGTCGCGCGCGATTCGCGGCATGGCGCGCAAAGCGGCCGCGCCGCGCCGCGAGCTCCGCTGGCTGCGCAAATTTCATCGCCGCTGAGAAGCTTTCTGTTGCCGCGATGGCTCAGTTTCAGTGCCGCTCGCGATGCGAAGCAATGTGGTTGCACCACGCTTGTTGCAGGCGAAGAAGAAAATTTTCTTACACATCAATGCGTTGTGAATTTCAGCGAAGTTAGCCGTAGCGCGGCTGATTTTTTGTGTTAGCATCGCCGCGTTCTCAAATCTTCCAGGTTCTAATTTCAATTTCACAAACGCGCGAAGGCGCACACAAAGAAACAACGCTGCAACAGACAGCGAGCTCCACATCGAACGCCATGTCCTTTTCAACTGCTGCCTCCGCCCCCAATCCCTGGACTCGGGTCCTCGATGCCCTGGAAAAGAAAGTCAACCGGCACTCTTACGAAACCTGGCTCAAGCCCACGCGCTACAGCCACGCTGACGGCAAGATGATGGTCATCCAGGTGCCCACGCCCGAGTTCCGCCACATCGGCGACAAATACGGTGACTTGATCTCTGAGGCCATCGAAAATCTGCAGCTTGAATTTGAAGATGTGGAGTTTGTTACGCCCGAGGAAAATCCTAACGCCGTGCGCGCGGTTCCTCCTACCGCGGTGCGCCACAATGGCGGCTTCAATGTTCCGGGCTCGGCGCCGGCGCGCGGAGGTTCGCAGGCGCGTTTCGATTGGGACTCAGCCGCGCAACTGAACCCGCGCTACACCTTCGAAAATTTTGTGAAAGGCAGCGGCAACGAGTTTGCCCACGGCGCGGCCAAGGCCGTGGCCGATGCGCCCGCCAAGGCCTACAACCCGCTGTTTGTTTATGGCGGCGTGGGCATGGGCAAGACTCACCTGATGCAGGCCATCGGCCACGAGGTGAAGCGCCGCGACCCGCAACTGCAGGTCTGTTACATCTCCAGCGAGAAGTTCACCAACGAGATGATCAACTCGCTGCGCTATGACAAGATGACCAGCTTCCGCGACAAGTTCCGGAATGTGGACCTGCTGCTCATCGATGACATCCAGTTCCTGCAGCAGAAGGAGCGCACCCAGGAAGAGTTCTTCCACACCTTCAACGCGCTTTATGAAACCCAGCGGCAGATCGTGATTGCCAGCGACCGCTCGCCCAAGGAACTGCCTGAGTTTGAAGACCGCGTGCGCAGCCGTTTTGAGTGGGGCCTGATTGCCGACATTCAGCCGCCCGACCTTGAAACCAAGGTCGCAATCCTGCACAAGAAGGCTGAATCGGAGCGCGTAACGCTGGCCAACGACGTGGCGTATTTCATCGCGTCGAACATCCGCTCGAACATTCGCGAACTGGAAGGCGCCCTGATCCGGCTGGTGGCGTACGCCTCGCTGACCGGCACGCCCATCAACCTGACCACCGCGCAGCAGGTGCTCAAGAACCTCATCGACCAGCAATCGCGCAAGGTTTCAATCGATACCATCCAGAAAACCGTGGCCGAGCAGTTCGGGTTGCGCGTGCTTGAAATCAAGGCAAAGAACAACTCGCGCGCCATTGTTTTCCCGCGCCAGATCGCCATGTACCTGGCCAAGCACCTGACCGACCACTCCCTGCCTGAGATTGGCCGGCACTTCGGCGGCAAGCACCACACCACCGTGCTGCATTCGGTTGAAAAAATCGATGAGCAGCGCAAGAGCGATAAAGACCTGAACCGCATGCTCAACAAGTTCACGGAAACGCTGACGGGTTAAGGTTCCGCCGCGCACTCGCACAGCGACCATGCGCGATCGGATGCTGCTCACGCAGCGCAAGGGGCGCCTGCTTCCGGCGGGCGCCTTTTTGCCGGCGGCTCCGGCCCACTCTGCGCATTGCGGCGCGCATCCAAACGCGACATGAAGCTCGGCTTCCGTAAAAACCGCTTCCGCGACCGCTATGGCGACACTGCCATCCTGCTCACCGGCTTTGCGATCGGCGCCGGTGCCATGTACGTCTTCGATCCCGAGGCAGGCGCAGAGCGGCGCGCCGCCGTTGGCCAGACCGTGACGCGCGGCAGCGGCAGCGCCGCGCACTGGATCAGCCACAAAGCCGCGGGCGCAGCCCGGTTTGCCTGGCACGCGGTTTCGCGCACGGGCAAAGCTGCACCGCAACTGCCTCCGCCGCCGCAATCGTAGCCAATGCTGATTGGCGTGATCTCTGATACGCACGGCCTGCTGCGCCCGGAAGCCCTGGCGGCACTCCGCCCGGCGCAACACATTCTGCATGCTGGCGACGTCGGCGACCCTGAAATTCTCAATGTTCTGCGCACCATCGCGCCCGTGACTGCGGTGCGCGGCAACGTCGATCACGGTCCCTGGGCCGATCTTCTGCCTGAAACCGAGGTCGTTAAACTGGGCGGCTTGTCGTTTTACGTGCTGCATGATTTGCAGCAGCTCGATCTCGACCCCGCCGCCGCCGGCTTTGCCGCCGTGATCAGCGGCCACACTCATCAGCCCAAGTGCGAGCAGCGCAAGGCCGTGTTGTACCTGAACCCAGGCAGCGCCGGCCCAAAGCGCTTTCGCCTGCCCACCACCGTTGCGGCAATGCGCCTCGCCAACGGCAGCGTCTCTGCCGAGATCATCACAATCGGGTAATCTGAGGGCCCGGCAATCGGCGCTTCACGCGAAGTTGCCTGCCGCACAATGTTGTTAACCATCGAAAAGCTCGTTTACGGCGGTGATGGCCTGGCGCGCGGGCCTGAAAAGGCCATCTTTGTTCCGTTCGTGCTTGAAGGCGAGCAGGTCGAGGCTGAAATCATTGAGGAGCGGCCGGGGTTTGCGCGCGCCGAATTGCGCGAGATCATTGCGCCCTCGCGGAACCGCCTCGCGCACACATGCCCATACTTTGCTCGCTGCGGCGGCTGCCATTACCAGCACACCGGCTATGAACATCAGCTTGAGATTAAGGCGGCCATCCTGCGCGAAACCTTGCGCCGCACCGGCAAGCTCGATTGGACGGGCGAGCTCACGCTGCACCCTTCGCCGCCGTGGAATTACCGCAACCGCACGCGCATGCGCATCATGCATGAACCAACCTTCTCGCTGGCCTATTTCCGCTTCGGCTCACACCAGCCGCTTGCCGTTGCCGAGTGCCCTATCAGCTCGCCGCTGATCAATCGCGCAATCGCGGCCCTCAACACCCTCTGCGAGACCCCCGAGCACGCCGCGGAGATGGAATTTTTTGCCGGCGCTGATGACCGGCAGCTCATGATTGAGTTGTATTGCACTGAGCCACCCGCCAGGGATGCGGTGGAACGCTGGCACACCAAGCTGCGCCAGGCATTGCCAGAAGTCGCTTCTGTCGCGGCATTTGCCGCCCCGGCCGCCCACAAAGCCTGCGCCCAGCCGCTCCCGCGCAAGCTGATTGCGCATTCCGGCGAACCTGCGCTGGCCTGCAACGCTGCCGGGCACGAATATCGCGTCAGCGCAGGCTCGTTCTTCCAAACCAACCGCCACATGACCGGCGAATTAATTCGGCTTGCCACTGCTGACCGCGCCGGCTCCGCTGCGCTCGATCTCTATGCCGGCGTCGGCCTGTTCACGCTGCCGCTCGCGCAGACCTTCGAACGCGTGCTCGCGGTTGAATCGTCACCCTTCTCCGCCGCCGATCTTCGCCGCAACGTGCCCGCCAACGTTCGCGCCATCGAGCAGCCGGTAGAGCGCTTCCTCGCCGCCCCGCAGGCGAAAAAGCTGCGCGCCGACTTTGTCATTGTCGACCCGCCGCGCGCCGGCCTCGGCGAGCGCACTGCGCTCCAGCTTGCGGCTCTCAACCCGCCGCACATCACCTATGTGTCGTGCGATCCTGCCACGCTCGCGCGCGATCTGCGTGTGCTGCTCGCCGCCGGCTATAGCGCGCAGCAGGTCCACCTGGTTGACCTGTTCCCGCAAACTTTTCACCTTGAAACCGTGGTTCACCTGGCGCGCACGGCTTAGCCGTTCGCGCCGCCACGCGCGCCTTACGCGGCTGTTTGGCTTTTCACGATTTCGTGATACAAAGCTGGGCCAGTGAGACCGCAAATTCCGCGATTGTGACCTCAGGAAATTGCTCACCCCGGCCCCATCCCGCCACGACGCTCCTCTGCTCTACGCCGCGCTCGCCTTTGCCGCCGGCATCATCGCCGCCTCGCATCTCTGGCGCGGCCCGTTGTTCTGGAGCGCTGCCGTCGCGGTGTTCGCGGCCGGCGCCGCCTATTACGCCGCCAGGCGCACGGCCGTCGCCATCATTCTCATCCTGAGCGCGTTTGCGGCTGCCGGCGGCCTGGCACTCACGGCGCGCGAGTTTCAGCCCTCCGCGCCGAAGCTCACCGATCTTGACAACCGTGAGGTTGCGCTCACCGCGCACGTCATTCGCGAAGATCCTGAGCGGCGCCGCGGCCAGGAAACATTGCAGACCGTCGATCTTGCAACCGAAACCGTCGCCGCCGGCCCGCCACCCGCGTTGCGCAAGCCCTTTCAGCGGCTGGTTCCGGGCCCATTCGCCGGCGAGCAGGCACTCGGCATCGTGGTTCGCGCCACCATTTACGAACGCGATGCCGATGAAGAAGACGACTCCGCCGGCAGCGGCACTGCGCCGGCGCCACTCGCCTACGGAGAGCGCGTGCGCGTCATCGGCCGCCTGCGCCTGCCGCGCAATTTCGGTAACCCGGGCGCATTCGATTACCGCGGATACCTCGCCGACCACGGCATCTCCGCGCTGATCTCCGTCCGCGCCGACCGCCTCCAAACTCTGCCTGGCTTTTCCGGCTCGCGCCCGCGCTTATGGCGCAGCCGGGTGCGCAACGCGCTGCTCGCCCGCATCCACGCGCTCTGGCCGGCGCGCGCCGCCGATCACGATTCGCCGCCTGCCGCGCATGACGCAGAGCTGCTCAGCGCCATGCTGCTCAGCGAGCGCTCTTCGCTGCCGCGCGACGCCCGCACCGACTTCCAGCGCAGCGGCACCTATCACCTGCTGGTGGTCGCCGGCCTCCATCTTGGAATCCTGGCGTGGTTCTGTTACGCGCTGCTCCGCCGCCTTCGTTTCAGCGACATCCTCGCCAGCGTGCTCACGATCGCGTTTGCCTGCTCCTACGCCTGGCTCGCTGATGACGGAATCCCCATCTGGCGCGCCACTCTGATGCTCAGCCTCTATCTGGTTGCTCGCCTGCTCTATCGCCCGCACGCCGCGCTCAACGCCATTGGCACGTCCGCCCTCGTGTTGCTGGCGCTCGACCCGCATTCGCTGTTCACCGCCAGTTTTCAGCTCTCGTTCGCCGCCGTGCTCGCCATCGTCGCCATCGCCGCGCCGCTGCTGGAGCGCACTTCTGAGCCTTACCTGCAGGGCCTTGCCCAGCTCGAATCAACTTCGCTCGACCTGCAACTGCCGCCGCGCATCGCGCAGTTCCGCATCGACCTGCGCATGATCGCCTCCCGCCTCGCGCACTTCACCGGCATGCGCGTCGCCAATTTCCTAGTGATGCGCAGCACATGGGCCGGGCTGCGGGCCTTCGAGCTGATCGTCCTCTCGCTGGTGATGCAGCTTGCCTTGGCGCTGCCGATGGCGTGGTACTTCCACCGCGCCACCACGTTCTCCGTGGCGGCGAACCTGTTTGCCGTGCCGCTGGCCGGCATTCTGCTGCCCTCGGCGCTGCTCGCCGTGGTCTGCTCTTACCTGCTGCCGCCGCTCGCGCCGCTTGGTGCCTATTGCGCTTCCGTGGCGCTGCACGCCATCTCGCACAGCACCGTATTTTTCGGCAGGATCATCGATGTTCGCGTTCCCACTCCGCGGCCCGCCGTCATCGCCGCCTGCCTGGCTGCATTCGTGTTCGCCGCCCTCGCCATGCGCATGCGCCGCGCCGTGGCCCTGCCGGCACTCGCGCTGTTCGCCGCCGCCGCGCTCTTGCCGCTGCTGGCTTCCCCACCGCTCGCCCATCGCGCCGGAGTGCTTGAAGTCACCGCGATTGACGTCGGCCAGGGCGATTCGCTGCTCATCGTTACGCCCGACGGCCATACCCTGCTCATCGATTCCGGCGGACAGCTCGGCCCCGGCAACTCCGAATTCGATTTCGGCGAAGATGTCATCTCGCCGTATCTCTGGTCGCGCGGCATTCGCTCGCTCGGTGCGGTCGCGCTCACCCACGCGCACCAGGACCACATCGGCGGAATGCGCAGC
>JAJPJZ010000249.1 GCA_021323935.1 Terriglobia bacterium
ATCGTGATGCGGCGCGGCTTGCCGAAAGTATCGACCGTGTACGCCGAATCAGTGCCCACAACTTCGATGCGCTTCATCTCGCTCGGCCCATCCGTATCGACTTTCAATTCAACCGGCATGCGAAAAAGGTCAAGGTCCTGGTTGATCTGGCCGACGATGCGGAAGCCTTTCGCAGTGCGGAAGATGGTGTACTTGTTCTTAAACTCAGGCGCGCCGGTGGAATCGAGCCACTGGGTGAAAAAGCCGTTGAGCTGCTGGCCCGACTGCTGCTCCGCCACTTTTCGCAGATCGTCAGCGCTGGCCGGCTTGCCGGCATATTGCTTCAGGAACTCGCGCATGGTCTTGTCGAATGCCGCCTCACCAATTTCCCAGCGCAGCATGTGAAAGATCATTGCGCCTTTATCGGTCACCAGCGACTGGAACTCAGGCGAGAACGCATCCAGCTTCGCGACCTGCGAAAGCGGCGTGTTGTCGTAGGCCAGGGCGCCCACTGAAATATCCTTGATCCCCTCTTCCATGCCGGATTCGCCGGCCACCTGCTGCACGTAGCGTATCTCCGAGTAGCGGGCGGCGCCTTCCGTGACCCAGAAATCTGACTTGGTTGCGGGATTCACCTGCGCGCCGAACCATTGGTGCGCAATCGTGTCCGCCAGCAGGCGGTAGTTGGTTTTTGTGGTGATGCTTTGCGCGCCCAGGGCCGCGATCTCCGGCGCCCAGGCGTTCGGAACAGTGTCGGCAGGGAGCTCAACCACCTTCACCACCGGCGCGGCCGCCGCCCCGTAGAGCAGCGAAAAATACTGGAACTCGCGCCCGGCGGTCTCCTCGTACGCCGAGATCAGGTCTTTGTGGTTGGGCTTGAAATACACCGTGACGTCGACGCCGCCCGGGTTGGTGTGCTCGCTTGCAAACGTGCCCGCGATGATGGTGCCGGGAAAACCTGGCTGGGTTGAAGTGAACGTGTACGTGCTGTGCCCGCCGTTGTTCTCAGGACCGGTGGCCTGGCCGCTGCCGATCACCGTGAGCCCTGCCGGAACCGTGACGTGAATGGTGGAAGTGAAGCGGTCGGTGTTGTAGCCGGACATCGGGAACCAGCGACCGGCATAGAGCAGGTAGGATTCATCTTCCCCGATGTAAGCCAGCTTCAGCCCCGGAACCGGGCTGTCGTCGCCCGATTCCAGCGTGCCGTCGTAATCGAACGTAAGAGTGGAAGTGGTTCCATGCGGCATGGCCGCGGGCAGCGGCACGCGGATGGTGGAATCCTGCGAGACGCGCTCAAAATTCAGGGTGCGGCCTGAGGCATCGACAATCCGCGTGGGATGCAGCGCGTTGTGCAGCTCGAACACAGCAGTATTCAGGTCATCCAGGGCGGTGAACTTCACCACGGCATGCGCCTTCAAATGGTGCGTCACTGGCGCGAGCTCCGCGTCAATCTGGTAGTCGTTCACCTGGAGGCGAGGCTTCTCGGCTGCGAACGACGTCACACAGCAAAGAATCGCGGCGGCGAGAACAAGCCGCAGTGCGCCGCGGACCGCCGACGGCGCAGCGCCTTTGGCCGCTGCTCTCGGGCCATCGGCGAGACAGAAAGATTGCATGGGGAACTCCCAAACCAGCAGCCGCCGCTCCAACACACTACGAGACCGGCAGAATGGGACAGAGCTGCTGCCTACGTATCTGATGAAAATTATCGCAGGAAAGATGCGGCTTTCACCAGCAGCCGCGGGTTAACCGATTGTGCAAACACGGCTAAATGCAGATTGTTGCGCACACCCGGCACGCCGTTTTTGTCGCGGCAGCCCGGCTGCCTGCCGCTGCGGGCGCAGGCAGGCGCCGCGCATTCTGCGTACTCCGGCGAGATCAGCCGCACAGTCGCTGGCTTCATTACGCCCGTTATCGGCGACACCGCCCTCGAACTACCCGCCGCAGCGGCCGCCCGCCACAGCTTCATCCCGTTCCCATCAAAATTTAATACGCCGCCTGCGGCCCCGGCCGGCGCGTGCTCTCAGGCGATCTTCATGCCCGCTTTGCGCAGGCAAGCCGAAATTTCGCCCAGCACCTTCTCGTAATCAGCCGTAATGGCGCGTTCCACGTGCACGCGCGCGCCGTTCATCCCGGCGCCCTCCACCAGGCGCTTGAAGTCGGTTTCAAGAAACCTTTTCAGTTGTTCAGAGGTAAGGAAGGCCACCGGCACGTTGGCCGATTGTCCGGCGGTGGTTTCAATCTTGACGCAATACGCGAATTCGGGCTGCTGCGCTGCCTGGCTCATGCGAACACATCCTCCAATTGAGTTTGGACGCGTGGCAAAAATGTGCGCGTGCTCTGACAGGAGTGGCGGCGAAACCGAAGCTATCACATTGAGCCCTGCAATTCCGCAAGTACGAAAGGGCAGTATCAAGTTGCGCATCGGGTGTCCTGCTGAGGAACAGCCGGAGCCGCTTTGTTCTACGTTCGCTCGTCAGTGCTG
The DNA here is from genome assembly GCA_021323935.1 of Terriglobia bacterium. GTDB lineage: Bacteria > Acidobacteriota > Terriglobia > Terriglobales > Acidobacteriaceae > JAFAIN01. Next base: position 2,462 of record JAJPJZ010000249.1, read on the forward strand.
ATTGATGGATTGTGCGCCGGAAGCCGCGATCGCGGCGCGATGGCAGGATGCCTTGGCAGGTAACGTTCGCGGCGCGGATACCGCAGCTCAACTCACGATTTCTTTTCGGCGGCGGCGGGCGACTGCGCAGGATATTCGTAAACCCCGCGCCCTGATTTGCGCCCCAGGCGCCCGGCTTTGACGTACTGCACCAGCAGCGGTGCAGGCCGAAACTTTTCTCCCAGCGATTTGTGCAGGTATTCCAGGATGTGCAGGCGCGTGTCGAGCCCCACCAGGTCGATCATTTCAAACGGCCCCATGGGGTGATTGAGGCCTAGCTTCAGCGCTTTGTCGATGTCCTGGGCCGAAGCGATGCCTTCCTCCAGCATGTAGAACGCTTCATTGCCGATCATGGCGTTGATGCGGCTGGTGATGAAGCCTGGCGCCTCGCGGATTACTACCGTCTCTTTCCCCATGCGCTTGCCCACCGCAACGGAAGCGGCCAGCGTCTCTTCGTTGGTTTCAAGCCCGCGAACAATTTCCAGCAGCTTCATCTTATGGACCGGGTTGAAAAAGTGCATGCCCACGCAGCGCGGCGCGCGATACGTGACGGAAGAAATTTCCGTGATGCTGAGCGACGAGGTGTTGCTGGCCAGGATGGTAGCCGGGCGGCAGATTTTATCGAGCAGGGTGAAGATCTCGATCTTCGATTCCATCTCCTCGGGCACAGCTTCGATGACGAGATCGGCGTCGCGCGCGGCCTGCTCGACGCTTGACGCATATTCCAGGCGGCCCAGCGCGGCATCGGCATCGGCGCGCTGCAGCTTGCCCAGCTCCACGCCCTTATCCAGGTTGCCGCGGATTTCGCTTTCCGCCTTGCGCAGCGCCGCCGGAACCAGGTCCTCAAGGATCGTGCGATAGCCGCCGAGCGCAGCTACGTGGGCGATTCCGCGCCCCATGATGCCGGCGCCGATTACGGCAATAGTCTGGATATCAGCCATGATTTTTCAAATGGATTGGTCGTGTCCTGCCGGAGGGGCGTGCGCTGCGCGTCCCCGGCGACACGCGCAACTACTCGCCCCGCTCCAGTTGATCGACGATCTTGGTGTAGTTGGGCTCGGCCTTGCGCATGTAGTCGGCCAGGCGCTTGCGTTCTTCCGCCGTCATAAACCCGAAACTGACGGTGATGCGGCGCAGCGTAGTCGAAATGTCATCGACGTAGTTCATCATGCGGATCAGTTCGCCGGAAACGGCAGGAGGCATGGCTTCGTCCCTCGATTCAGTAGTGCGACTCAACATTTTAACGGACGGGGCGCGAGCGTGCAGAAACGGCGACGCGGAGCTGCGGAATCCAACTCCGGCCAAGCCGTTGCGTTTAAACTGGGCGCATGTGGCGTGACCCCAGCCTGCGCTGCCTTTCGCGCGAGCATCAGCACGGGCTGGCGCTGTGCGTGCGGCTGCGTCGCACTATTAATTCAGGGCCGGTGCATGACGTCGAGCTGGGCAAGCTGCGGTGCGAAGTCGCGGATTTTTATCAATCTGAGGCTTCGGCCCACTTCGACGCCGAAGAGCAGGTGCTGTTTCCGGCTGCCGACCGCTACGCGGAACTGCAGGCGATCACGCAGCGGCTTCGCGGTGAGCATGTTGAGTTGCGGCGCCGGGCCACCGAAATCGCCGTCGCCGATCCCGCCGCGCTGGCCGAACTGGCCGAGCTGCTCACCCGCCACATCCGCCTGGAAGAAAACGAGCTGTTCGAACGCATGCAGAAGCTCATGCCGCAGGCTGAACTCGACGCGCTGGCCGCGCCGCTTGAGGCTGCCCTGGCCACCAGCGGCGCGCATTGCGAGCTGCGGGCTCCGCTTCCTGGAAGCTGAGCAACTTGCGGCTTTGCCGTTCCCGGCTGCTTCCAAGAACCCGCGATCACTTTTTTATCGTCGGGTACTGGATGCCCAACTGCTCCAGGTACGTCTTGTAACGCGAGGGGTCGTAATAAAACTTCTGCATTTCAGGCAGGAATTTTTCCATCTTGTCTTTGTTCAGCTCGATGGCAGGTTTGTCGTCAGCGGAAATCAGCGGCGTGTACTTGATGTCCTTGGTTTGCACGTTGCGGAAGTAATCCCACGCCTGTTGCACCAAGGTTGGGTTGGTGAGGAAATCAAGAGCGGTCATGGCCTGCACTTTGGCGCCCGCGGTTGAGCCTTTGTGGGCAATGGGCGTCGCCATGGCGACGGCGTTGGGCCAGCTATGGCCCGGCAGATTGGGAATGTTGGCAGGGAAGAGCAGATAAACCGTAGGCACGTTCCAAGAGATGTCGCCGACATCGTCAGACGCGCCGCCGCGATTTTCTCGCGGTGCAGTCAATTCCTCGATCTTGGTCTTCAGCCCTTCATCTTTCGCGCCAATCTCCTTCTGCAAGGCGTGCGCCAGCGTCTGGTCGGCCTCGCTCCATTGCGGCATCCCCACAGCTTCAATGTTCTTCTGCTGAACTTCAGCGATCACCTTGTTGAAATGCCCGGGCCAGGCGGTGCCGACGGTGCGATGATCGGTGGTGGTGTCGGTCATCATGCTCGCGGCCTGCGCCATCTTGTTGCCCAGGTCGTAGAGCTCTTTAATGTGCGGGTAATCCAGCTCGCGGAAGTAGTACCAGACGCCGGCTTCCGGCGGCACCACGTTGGGCTGGTCGCCGCCGTTAAAAATGATGTAGTGCGAGCGCTGCTCCAGGCGCAGGTGCTCGCGCCTGAAGTTCCAGCCCACGTCCATCAACTCAACCGCGTCGAGCGCGCTGCGGCCGTTCCAGGGCGCTGCCGCGGCGTGCGCAGCTTTGCCATGGAAGAAATACTGGATTGAGACCAGCCCAGTTCCCCCTTCGCCGTAGCGAGTGGCCAGTTCGGAGCTGACGTGGCAGCCCAGCACGACATCGACATCGCGGAACAGCCCGGCGCGGATGTAAAACGCCTTCGAACCCAGCAGCTCTTCGGCCACGCCCGGGAACAGCTTCAGCGTGCCGGCAATGTGGTGCTGCTGCATCACTTTCTGCAGAGCCAGCGCCGCCGTCACATTCACCGCCTGGCCCGAGTTGTGGCCTTCGCCATGGCCCGGCGCGCCGGGAATGATGGAGTCGTGGTAGGCCACGTCGGGCTTCTGAGATGCCTGCGGGATGTCGTCAATATCGGTG
>JAJPJZ010000032.1 GCA_021323935.1 Terriglobia bacterium
ACGCGACGGCCGGCGCGAAGCGCATGAAGGCCGGCAGTAAACGCCGGTGGTGCGCACCGCGTAATACAGTTCGCCATCGCGGCTGCGATCGCGGTTCATAACGGCGGCCCACTGCGCCTCAATTTCGGAAGAATGGATTTGCGTCGTCATGAGTGCAGTTGTACCGCGGGCAGAGCCGCGGACTCTATCCGAAACTGAATTTGTAATTCGCACCAGGCCTCGCCGCGAGCCGCCCTAGGCAGTTGTCTCTTTGTGCTGGGTCTTGCCGGCCAGCAGATCCAGGGCGTGGGGAAGCACGTCAACAATTGTCGCCAGCGATTCACCGGCGCCGCGCGGGCTGCCCGGCAGGTTAACGATCAGGGTAGAACCCAGCGTGCCGCAAACGCCGCGGCTCAGCACTGCAAACGGAGTTTGGGCGGACCCGGCTGCGCGGATGCGCTCCGCCAGCCCATCAACCAGGCGATCGCAGGCGGCGCGCGTCGCTTCCGGCGTCACATCGCGCGGGCCCAGGCCGGTCCCGCCGGTGGTCACGACCAGGCGCGCCGAAGGCGCCGCTGTGCGCAGGGCCTGCTCAATATCGGAAACGTCGTCGCGCACGGTGGATCGCGAGATCACGGTGAAGCCTTTTTCTTCCAGAATGCCGGCCACGCGCGGCCCTGATTCGTCCGTGCGCGCTCCCCGCGCAGCCGAATCGCTCACCGTAATCACTACGGCAGTCAACTCGTTTGGCGACTTCGGATGTGAGGCTTGCGGTTTTTCCATCGGCCGCTCCCAACGTAACGGAATCAGCTCACCAACGGTTTACAAATCGCCGAGAACATCGTCGCGGCGGGATTCATCGAGGATTCGCAAACCATCGATCAGCAGCGACTGCGTGCTGCGCTCAATGTTCTTCTTGCCGCTCAACTTCGCGGTGAAGTCGAGCTCAAACTCGCCTTCCGGCCATGCCAGTGCGGCAAACACGGCTTCATCGCCGTGCTGCTTGCCGCACTCAGCCTGCACCACCGCGCCTTTATCCACGAATACCTGGCAGTGCTGCTGCTGGTAGCTGAGCACTACGCGGCAGGTCTTTCCGCCGAGTTCGAGCGCCTGCAGCAAGTCAACCAGGCTGAGCTGCGAGAGCGTGCCGCGCATGTGCCCTGAACCTGCGCTCTCGGTGGCGGCGCTGGCGCTGGAGCGCAACGCGCGCTGCAACTCGATTTTTGCGATCACCCGGCGAACGGCGCCGACCGCATCTGCCAGCAGAAACGGCTTCTCCACCACTTCGTCAGCCATCTCGCGAGTGGCGAGAGCCAACTGTTCAATGTCAGAGCGCGGCGCCATCAGCACGAAAGCCACATCTTTGGTCGAAGGCCTGCCGCGAAGTTTCTCAAGCAGCCGCAGGCCGTCAAGCCCTGGCAAAGTGAAATCGGCGACCACCATGTCGGGACGCTGTTCAACCGCACGCAACAGGGCGTCAGCCCCATCATTCACCGGCATCACGTCGGCAAAGCCTTCGAGCGCGGTCTGCAGCAGCGCGCTGACGTGAGGATTGTCTTCCGCCAGCAAAACCGTGATCTTGCCGCTGTTTTCGGCGATCACGAGCGCACCTCGGCACTGGGGCGAGCGCGAACGTAATCACCGCTCTTGCCTCCTGATTTGCGTTGCAGCACCACCTGTTGAATCTCAATGCTCTTGTCGAGGGCCTTGCACATGTCATACACGGTGAGCGCGGCCACAGCGGCTGCCACCATGGCCTCCATCTCGACGCCGGTCTGGGCGGCTGTACTGACGCGCGAGCGAACCACAACGCCCGGCCGCGCGATCCTGACATCGACGTCAACTGACGAAATGGGCAGCGGGTGGCACATGGGGATGAGCTCGGCGGTCCGCTTTGCCGCCATGATTCCCGCCAGCCGAGCTACTTCGAGCGGGTCGCCTTTAGGATTGCTACGAAGCGCCTTGATCACCTTCGGCTTCATGGCGACCACTGCCGTGGCCTCAGCAGTGCGGCTCGAAACCACCTTGCCGGAAACATCGACCATGCGCGCCCGCCCGGCCGAATCGTAATGCGAGAGCTTGGCCATGGGAATGGCTGCATTGTTAATTGGCGGAAGCGCTTTTGTAAAGAATACCGCAGCTATCGGCGGCGCGCGCTGCGCTGGCGAGGAGCAGCGGCCGCGGCAGCCGGGCCAGTGGTTGTAGGCGGCTTGCGCATTCCTTCCAGCAACTGCTTCAGCACCACGGCGTTGTTGTGCTCCACATTTTTCGAGGCATAAATCAGGGTCACGCGCTTGTTGGCCCGCACGGTTGCATAAAGCTGCTCGAGCGCGGCTGCAGCTTCAGGCGCAGACAGCTCCTGCAGGTAACGGCCGCGAAACACAGCCCATTGCCGCGGCCTGGTGTGGAACCACTTGCGCAGCAGGTCGGAAGGCGCGAGGTCGCGAAGCCAGAGGTCGACATCGGCTTCCTTTTTGCTCAGGCCGCGCGGCCACAGGCGATCGACGAGCACGCGGCAGCCGTCGTGAACCGACGGCTTTTCGTAAGCGCGTTTGACTGCGATGGTCATCGGCCGCCAGGTTTCAATGTAAATTGCCGGCGCAATGCGAAAGCGCGCGCGCCAGGGCTGCGTCTTGCTCAGGGAACACGGTTCGCAGGTCGAGCAGAACGCGGCCGTCTTCTACGCGCGCCACGATTGCCTCTTCTGCCGTTCGCAACCCGGCCGCGAAGTCATCGGCGGAGAGGCCTTCGATCTCGACGGCAAGCGCAAAACTTGGCAGGGTAGCGCCGGGAGCCGCGCCGCCGCCGATCACAGCTTCTGTGGCCACGACTGCGCAACGCAGCGGCGAGCACCCGCTGATCTCCTGGCTGATTTTTTCTGCGCGCCGGCGTAGTTCGTCAGCCGGCGCAGCGATGAGCCGCACCGCCGGAATGCTGCTGTTGTCCTGCCGAACATAAGCGAGCAATGTTGCCTCGAGCGCGGCGTAGATGAGCTTATCGACGCGCAGCGCGCGAAACAGCGGATTGCCTCGAATCTGCTTAACCAGCTCGGTGCGGCCGGTAATCAGGCCCGCCTGCGGCCCGCCAAGCAACTTATCTCCGCTATACGTCACGACCTCGACGCCGGCAGCGAGCGAATCGAGCACCGTGGGTTCGCCGCTCGGGCCTGCCGCGCGCATACCGAAAAGCGCGCCGCTGCCCAAATCTTCAACGACCGGGACCTTGTGCTTGCGGCCGAGTGCAACCAGTTCTTCCGGGCCAGGCTGCTCGGCGAAGCCCACAATTTCAAAATTCGAGCGATGGACGCGCAGCAGCAGCCGCGTGCGTTCGTTGATGGCGCGCTCGTAGTCTGCAATCCGCGTGCGGTTGGTCGTGCCCACTTCGCGCAGCACGGCGCCTGATTTCGCCATGATTTCCGGGATACGAAACGAGCCGCCAATCTCAACCAGCTCGCCGCGCGAGACGATGACCTCACCGCCTTCCGCCAGCGAATTCAGCGTGAGCAGCACGGCGGCGGCATTGTTGTTGACCACGACGGTCGAACGATCCTCGCCGCCGCCAAACAGCGCCGCGCAAAGGCGCTGAACATGAACGTCACGCTTGCCGCGTTCGCCCTTCGCGATATCGAACTCAAGGTTTGAATATGAAGCTGCGGTTTCGGCGATGTGCGCCAGGGCCGCAGCGCTCAGCGGCGCCCGGCCCAGATTGGTGTGCAGCACCACCCCGGTAGCGTTGATGACCGGACGCAAAGAGTATTGAATTTGCCGGCGATGCTCGCGAACTACGGCCTCAGCGATGCCGGCAAGCGCCAGTTGGAGTTCATGCTCACCCAAGCGCTCGGCCTTAATCTCGCTGCGCAGTTTCGCGATGACTTCACGTGCGGCGAGCGCGACCGGCTCACGCCCTTCCCGCGCGATGATTTCCTGCAGGTCGGCCGAGCGCAGAAGCTCATCAATCGATGGCAACGCACGCAGCAGGTCAGCTTGTGCCGTAGTCTTCACGGGTAAGGCTTAATTCTATCGGAGTAGCCCGCGGGCCGGACCCTGGCTAGCCGACTTCAACCAGGCCATATCTGCGTTGCCAGTGGGCCTTCAAGTGAACCAGCGTACGCGAAAAATCAGCCGAGGGCGCGGCCGTATCCATTCCTGCCAGCGCGGCCTGCGCCTCGCGCCGAGCCGCTTCAAGCAGATCACGATCGCGCAGTAGGTTGGCGACGCGAAAGCTCGGCATGCCGGCTTGCTTGGTCCCGAAGAACTCGCCTGGCCCGCGCTGCTCCAGGTCAAGCTCGGCAATTTCGAAGCCGTTGGATGTGCGAACCATCGCCGCCAGGCGCTTCTGCGCGTCCTCCGTAATCTCGCCGGTCGTCATCAGCACGCAAAACGATTTTGCCGAGCCGCGCCCGATGCGGCCGCGCAACTGGTGAAGCTGTGAAAGTCCAAAACGATCGGCATGCTCAATGATCATCAGGTTGGCATTCGGCACATCTACGCCTACTTCCACCACGGTGGTTGAAACCAGCACATCGATTTCGCCGCGCGCGAAGCGGCGCATGATGATTTCCTTGTCTTCAGAGTTGAGGCGGCCGTGCAGCAAGCCAACCCTCACGCCGGGAAGAATTTCGCTTTTCAGCTTGCGATGCATCTGCTCCGCTGCCTTCAGCGTGCTTTTCTTCGCCTCCGCTGCGGCGAAATCAATCTGCCCCTCCTCGTCGCTGCCTTCAATCACGGGATACACCACGTAGGCCTGGCGGCCGGCGCTGACTTGCTTGCGCAGGAACGCCCAGACTTCGCCGGCGCGCTCATCGTCCACGTGGCGGGTCACAACCGGCGTTCTTCCGGGCGGCAGTTCATCCAGAATGCTGACGTCCAGATCGCCATAGAGGGTGAGCGCAAGGGTGCGCGGGATGGGCGTCGCGGTCATGACCAGCACATCAGGCTCGGCTTCATCGTCGCTTTTTTTCATCAGGCGGAAGCGTTGCAGCACGCCAAAACGATGCTGCTCGTCAACGATCACCAGCCCGAGCTTCGAAAATTCCAGGCGCTCGGAAAGCAGCGCATGCGTGCCGATGACTAGGTTCGCGTCGCCCTGCGCGATGTGCCGGTGAGTGGCGCGCTTGCGGTCCTGCTCGAGGCTGCCGGTCAGCAACACCACGCGGTACGCGAGCGGCTCGAGGATGCGCCGCGCCGAAAACACGTGCTGGGTCGCCAGGATTTCGGTAGGCGCCATCAGCGCCACCTGGAAGCCATTCTCAATCGCGATGGCCGCCGCCTGCATCGCCACGATGGTCTTGCCGGATCCCACATCGCCCTGCAGCAGGCGGCGCATAGGCGAGGGCTGTTGCATGTCGGCGGCAATTTCCTTGAGCACACGCTTTTGCGCTGCCGTGGGATGGAATGGCAGAAGGCGCTTCACCGCGTGGCGCACTTTGTCGGTGAGCGCGAAGCTGATGCCGCGCTGGGCGCGCAGCCTGCGCCGCTTTAATTCCAGCCCCAGCTCCAGAAAGAAGAGCTCTTCAAAGATCAGGCGCTGCTGCGCGGGAGAACGGAAATCCAGCAAGCGGCGCAGGCTTTCGCCGCTGTCAGGCCAGTGCGCTTTCTGCAGCGCTTCACGCCGCGGCGGCAGGTTCAACCGCGCGCGTATTGCGGCCGGCAGAGCGTCAGGAAGGTCAGGTGGCAACTGCTCGAGCACACGGTGGATGGCATGCCGGAACCAGCGCGAGGTCAGCTTGCCGTTGCCGGCCGATTCATACACCGGAACGATCCGGCCAATCTCAAGCGAGCTGCTGGCCTGTGCGCCATTCTCCTGGTCGTCGCCTTCGCTCAGGATTTCAAATTGCGGCTGGATGATTTGCAGCGCGCCGCGCCGGTCCTGTTCCACCTTGCCGTAAAGGGCGATGGCCTGCCCGGGCCGGAAGCGGTCCTTTAAGTAGCCGCCATGGAACCACAGGCACTTCAGCGTTGCATGCCGCGGCATCGCGCCTGCGCGAAGCGCCGGCTTCGCGCCTGAATGTCTGGCGCCCGCCGGCTCGGGCGCGTACGCCGCGCCGAGGTCAGTAACGGAGAGCTCAAAAATCGGCATCTTGCGCGTGCGCATCAGCAGCGACCCGCGCACTTCGGCGATCACGCTGGCCATTTCACCCGGCTGCAGCTCGGCGACGCGCCGCGGATTGGCGCGGTCTTCGTAGCGGAACGGCAGGTAGTAAAGCAGGTCTTCAACGGTGGCGATGCCCTTGGTTTCGAGCACCGCGGCAACGTTCGGCCCAATGCCTTTCACGTACTGCACCGGCGTGGAAAGCTCAACCATTGAGCGCGATGGTAGCACCGGCAGGAACCGCAGTTGGCGATGCGCAACCGCTGCTCTGGCCCGTGACGCCCGGCAGCTCAGGGTTGTGGTATTTTGGGGCCATTGGCCTCGGTTGAGCGCGCAGCCCTTCGGGGGAGCTCTGGCGTCGCTGCGGCACAAGCTTCATGCAGGAACCTCTCGCTGTCTCACCCGTTAATTCATTGCTCTCGAGCTCTGCTCTCGATGAAGTGCAGACGCAACTGGTGCAGACTGCCTGCCGTCATTTTCGCCTGCGGCTTTGCTCCGTATTCATGGTCGAACCGCGCTCGGGCGACTTGTACGGCCGCATGCCTGCCGGCCCTGCCGGCGACCTGGAGCCGGTGTTCCTGCGGCTGGGCGAGGGCATTGCCGGCTCTGCGGCCATGCTGAGAGACGTTGTGTACGCGCCCGACGTCTCGCGCGATGCGCGCTACGTCGCAACCCGGGCCGGCACGCGATCAGAGCTGGCCGTGCCGCTCATGGTCAACGATGAAGTGATCGCGGTGCTTGACTGCCAGGCCGACCAGGCAGATTTTTTCGATGCCGCCGCCATCGAGCAGGTCAGGCTGTTTTCCCAGCCGGCTGCGCTCGCGCTGCAGAACGCGCAACGCTACTCACGCGAGCAGCGCCGCCGCGCTCAGGTGGAAGCGGTGAACGCCGCCGCGCGCGAAACCACCTCGGTCTTTGAGCTCGAACAACTGCTCGATCGCCTCTGTAAGTAATTCTTGAAAATTTCTCGGCTGACCAGGTCAGCGTCGTGATGTACGACGATGGCTACTTAACCGTGGCACATTATCGCGGCAAGCTGACTTCGCGCCTCTCGCCCGGCGAGCGCCTGCCTGAGAGCGTCGGCCTGTGCGCACGCGCGCTGGCCAACGCCGCGCCGGTCCTCGACAATCGCGTTCGCAGCAATGAAGGTTATGTGCCCGGGTTTGAGGAAACTCATTCCGAAGTTTGCCTGCCGCTCATCTCGTTCAGCGAGCCCTTAGGCGTCCTGGTGCTTGATTCGGCGAAGGCCGATGCCTTCGATCCGGAAGAGATCCACGCCATGCAGGCTGCGGCTGACGTTTGCGCCACCGCCATCCAGAACGCCCGCCACTTCGAACGTGCCCGCAACCTCGCCAATGTTGACGGCCTCACCGGCATCTACAACCGCCGCTACTTTGAGCAGCGCATCCTTGAGGAACTGGAGCGCAGCGTGCGTTACAAGGGCAGCATGGCGCTGCTCATGATCGATATTGACCACTTCAAGAAGTTGAACGACGAGTTCGGCCACCTGCTGGGAGACGAAGTGTTGCGCCAGGTTTCCAGCATTTTTGAGCAGCACCTGCGCAAGCTCGACGTTGTGTGCCGCTACGGCGGCGAAGAGTTCGCCATCCTGGTGCCGGAAACTCCCGGCAATCGCGCCATGGGCGTGGCGGAAAAGCTGCGCCGCATGATCGAGGGCTGGAACTTCCCCGGCGTGCCGCGGCCGGTCACGATCAGCGTCGGCGTGGCCGAGTTTCCTACCGACGGCCGCAGCCGCGATGAATTGATGAAGGCGGCCGACGATGCCCTCTACCAGGCCAAGCAGCAGGGCCGCAACCGCGTGGTGGCCGCGCACCGCACCGCCTCGGACCTGCAACCCGCCTGATGCCGCGCCCCGCGCCTAAGCATTTAACCTGTTTGCACTTTGGCCACGCCTGGGTGAGAATCTGTGTAGTCCCGCATAACCCAAAGGATAAGCCGTTCAGCCGCGTTCACGGTTCCAAGCCCTTTACGGCAGCTCGGCAGCCAATTCTTCATGACATCACCAGCTCCTGCATTCACTCGCCAACCGGCAGCGGCGCCCACGGTTGCGTTGCAATCGGTGCGTAAAGCGTATGGCGATTTTGTCGCCGTCGATGGGCTCTCTTTCGAGATTCCTCAAGGGTCGATTTTCGGATTGCTCGGACCGAATGGCGCGGGCAAGACTTCCACCATCCGCATGATGATCGGCATCACCATGCCCGATTCCGGCGAAGTGCGGATGTTCGGAGAGCCGTTCCGCCGCGCGCACCTCGACCGCATCGGCTACTTGCCGGAAGAGCGCGGCCTTTACCGCAAAATGACGGTCGTCGATCAACTCACGCTGTTCGGCGAGCTGCACGGCCTGGCGCGCGCCGAGGCCACGCGCCGTTCGCAGCAGTGGTGCGAACGCCTGGACCTGAAGGACTGGCTGGCAAAGCGGGTTGACGAGCTTTCAAAAGGCATGCAGCAGAAGGTGCAGTTCATCGGCGCGCTGCTGCACGAGCCCGACTTCGTCATCATGGATGAACCCTTTTACGGCCTCGATCCGGTGAACGCCACGATCCTGAAAGACGTGCTGCTCGAACAGAAAAAAGCCGGGCGCACCATCCTGTTTTCCACTCACCGCATGGATCAGGTTGAAAAACTCTGCGACTCCATGTGCCTGGTGAACCACGGCAAACCGGTGTTGCAGGGCGGTGTCAGCGAAGTCAAGGCGCGGTGGGGCAAGCGCAACGTGCAGATCGATTACGAAGGCGATGCTTCCTTCCTGCGCTCCAGCCCGCTGCTTGAAGTTTTCAACGACTACGGCAACCACGTTGAAGTTCGCCTCAAGCCTGCCGCTGATCCGCAAGACCTGCTGCGCGAAGCCATGCAGCGCGTTCGGGTCAACCGTTTTGAATTGATGGAGCCCTCGCTCGAAGAAATCTTTATTGAAACTGTGGGGAAGGCAAATGCATAAAATCTGGCTGATCGCCCGCCGTGAATATCTCGATAAAGTCCGCACCAAGGCCTTCCTGGTCACCACCATCCTGTTTCCCGCGCTGCTCTACGGCCTTGCCGTGCTGCCTGCCAGGCTGATGACGCAAAAGAAGGGCGGCACGCATCACGTCGTGATCGTGACCTCAAAGCAATCTGAAGGCGAGCAGGTGCGCGATCGCCTGAATGACCACAACAACTCAGGCCTGGCCTTCGCGGCTGAAATTTCAACCGATACCAGCGAAGCCAATCGCGCCGCGCTGCGCGGCCGCGTCGATCGCAATGAAATTGACGGCTTCCTCTGGGCCGACGATGGTTCCATCGCCGTTGACAAGGCGCAGTACGTCGGGCGCGAGACCAGCGACATGATCGAGATGGCCGACTACCAGCGGGCGCTCACGCGAGTGGTCGAAAAGGACAGGCTGGCGGCCGCCGGCCTGAAGGACCAGGACCTCGACCAGTTGCTGAAGCCGGTTGAGGTCGAGGCAGTTCGCTTCGAGGGCGGCAAGGAATCGCATGGCACTTCGGCAATGTTCATCCTCGGCATCGTCTGTGCTGTGCTGATCTACACCACCGTGCTGATTTACGGCATCCAGGTGATGCGATCGGTGCTCGAGGAAAAATCATCGCGCATCGTTGAAGTCATGCTGGCCTCGGCCAGCGCCAAGGAGCTGATGGCCGGCAAAATTCTGGGCGTCGCCGCCGCCGGCCTTACGCAGCTCGCTATCTGGGCGGTTGCAGGAAGCGTTTATGGTGTGCCCATCCTGGCCGCGCAGGCGGGCGGCAGCTTCAGCATCCCGCTGCGCGCCTACATCGGCTTGCCGGTCTTTTTCCTGTTCGGCTTCCTGATCTACGCCGCCATGTATGCTGCCCTGGCTGCGGCCGTCAACACTGACCAGGAAGCGCAGCAGATGCAGATGATCTTTCTTGTCCCGCTCATGATGACCATGGCGCTCATGTATCAGATCATGCGCGCACCCAACGCACCGCTGTCGGTGTTTCTCAGCATCTTTCCGCTCACGTCGCCTGTGCTGATGTATCTCCGCATCGTGGTGTCGCAGCCGCCGGCGTGGCAGGTAGCCGCGTCCATCGGCGTTCTGCTGGCTACCTTTTATGGAATCGTGGTGGTTTGCGCGCGTATCTACCGCGTCGGGATCCTCATGTACGGCAAGCGGCCAACTTTGCCCGAGATCATGAAGTGGCTGCGATACGCCTGATCTGAAAGCGCCTGTTTCGCGCAAGCGAAACATTGGGCCGGCACAAAGCCCCTGCAAAGCGCGACGCGCTAAGGCAGCCGCGGGCGAAAGCGGGAATGGTGGGGCAGCGGCACCCAGACGACAATTTTGCCCTGCGGGCCTACTGCCCATCCGCCGCCGTCAGGCGCGAAGCTGAGCGCGTTGTAGTTTTCTGAATCCACCGGCTGCCACGAGTCGCCGTTTCTTGAGAGCTCTGAGCCGGTCGTACCTACCGTCACGAACATCTTGGCGTCACGATCGTAGGCCACCGCCGAGCGAAAGCCGCGCGGCGCCAGCCCTTTCGGCCTGCTCCAGCTTGCGCCGCCATCGCGGCTGACAGCGACATTGCCGCGCGCTTCGCCGGGCTGCTGATAATCGCCGCCCACAATCACGCCATTGTTTGCGTCGGCAAATGCCACGGAGAACGCGCCCGCCGATGCCGGCCCGCTCAACATCGGCGGAGTTGCGGCAGCCCAGGTTGCGCCCGCATTGCTCGACGCAAACACCCGCGCCGCCGCTCCGCCGGTCACAAACCAGGCGCGCGCTTCCACTTGCCAGGCAGCCTGCTGCCGAATCTCGCGATACGCGCCCTCTACTGCAATGCAGCTTCCGCTGGCGGCGAAGGCGCCTTCATTCGCTTTAGCCGGCGCTTCGCCGTTAATCCAGGTCTGGCCGCCGTCGGTGGTGATCAGCAGTTCGAAGTTCCCGTTCACCGGATCGCCCACCACGATGCCGTGCTTTGCGTCCCACCACGCCATGCAGTCCCAGAACGCCTTTGGGTTGGCGTTCTGCATCAGCATGGTCCAGTGGGCGCCGCCGTCCTCGGTGCCGTAGATTCGCGACCGCTCGCCCGGCCCGATCGCGAGCAGCATGGCGGTGCGGTCGCTGAAGGCTTCCACGTCGCGAAAATCGAGCTGCTCGGCGCCCGGAACCACACCCGCCTGCCAGTGCTCGCCGCCGTCCACGGTGCGGACGAAAGTGCCGCCGGTGCCGCTCGCCCATGCTACCTGCTTGTTCACCGCGCTGATGCCGCGCAAGTTGGCGGCCGTGTTGCTCGCCTGGGTCTTCCAGCTCTGCGCCACGGCGCCGGCCGGTTGCATCGTGGCGGCCAGCAGCAAAGCGCTGCGCAACAAGCGAAACACGCCCGGTCGGCGGGCAGAAAAAGCAGCTTGGCGTGGGCTATTCATCGCGGCGCAGCAATTCTAATGCGTGCCGCGTTACGGCAGTCACCTGCGCGGCCCAAATTCCGCCCCACTCGGCCGCTCGCTTCATACAGAATCTTAGTTTCCAACTGTTATGACCACAGCCGCGCAGCCTGCTCCTATCGCCGTTCCGCAACCAGCGTCTCCGCTGCCTCTCTCCACCCAGGAGTTGGTGGCGCGCATGGTGAAGAGCGCGCCGGGCGTCAGTGACCTGATCCTGTCGCCGGGGCGTCCTCCGCAGGTTGAGCGGACGGGCAAGCTGACCGCAGTCGCCATCCCGCAGCTTGAACTCCTTCGTCCTGAGCACACCGCGCGGATTGCGGCTGAAATTATCGGCACGCACAAAAAGCCGCTCGAAACCCTGAAGGAAGAAGGCGCGTGCGACCTTTCCTACAGCGTTTCCGGGACCGGCCGCTTCCGCGTCAACATCTTTCAGCAGCGGGGCAGCTATGCGATCGTGATGCGCGTCATTCCTGACCGCATTCCCGGCTTCGAGGAGCTGAACCTGCCCGCTGAACTGAAGAAAATTGCGGAACTCA
This sequence comes from Terriglobia bacterium, assembly GCA_021323935.1. Lineage (GTDB taxonomy): Bacteria > Acidobacteriota > Terriglobia > Terriglobales > Acidobacteriaceae > JAFAIN01. The sequence continues at coordinate 12,022 of JAJPJZ010000032.1, forward strand.
AAAATGGCGTCGTGCTGGTCACCGGCCCGACCGGTTCAGGAAAATCGTCAACCCTGGCCGCCGTCATCGACCTCATCAACTCGACCAAGCCCGAGCACATTCTGACCATCGAAGACCCGATTGAGTTCCTGCACGTGCACAAGAAAGGCACCATTCACCAGCGCGAGTTGCACAGCGACACGCCAACATTCTCGCTGGCCCTGCGGGCGGCGCTGCGGCAGGCGCCAAAAGTCATCCTGGTCGGCGAGATGCGCGACCGCGAAACCATCGAGATCGCCATGACGGCCGCCGAAACCGGCCACCTGGTGCTTTCGACGCTGCACACGATTGACGCTTCCAAGACGGTCGAGCGCGTCGTCGGCGTCTTTCCTGCCGCCGACCAGCAGGCAATTCGCCGCCGGCTCTCCGCGTCGTTCCGTTACTTCATCGCGCAGCGCCTGCTGCCGCGGCGTGACGGCAAAGGCCGCATTGCCGTGCTCGAGATCCTGAAATCGACGCTGCGCACCCGCGAGTACGTGGAAAAAGGGGAGAGCGAAGGCAAGACCCTGCTTGACGCCATGCGCGACGGCAACGAAGACGGCATGCAGCACTTCGACGGTGAAATCGAGCGGCTGGTGCGCGAGCGCACCATCGACCTGAACATCGGCCTGGCCTACGCCACCAACGCCGGCAACCTGCGCCTGCAGCTCGCCGATTTCCGCGAAGAAGAAGCTGAGGCTGAAGCCGGCTCCGTAGTCCGCTGACCCGAAAGCCCGCTTGCAGCAGCCCTTTCCGCCCGGAACTCTGGCCCGAGCTGCTGCCTGAGGTGGAAAATAAGTACCTGTACAGCCTCCCACTTAAGAGGTAAGCTGCTCGTCACTTGAGGGGATGGCACCTGCGCCCCTGACTACTTTCCCAAACTACACAAGGACGGCCCCATGAGAATTGCAGATGTGCATCGCAGCTCTGCTGTGCTTGCAGTCGCAGCAGTGTTTCTGGTCATGACCTGTTTTGCAGCCGCACAGGAAGTGCGGCCCGGAAGCGGCAAAGACCTGCGCCCGACCGGCAAGCACCAGGGCGTGGCGGAAGCCAATGCCCCTTCCGCGCGCGAAATCAATGAACCCAATGACGCGCCTCCCTCGCGCGACGCCAACCGGCTTCGCCCTCGCACCAACGGCATCTCGTGGCACGGCGGGCCGGTCATGCACGGCACCGTTCCGATTTACTTCATCTGGTACGGCAACTGGGCCAACAACACCGCCACTTCACTGCTGCCCACGCTCATCAGCGACTTGAACGGCAGCAGCTACGAGCACATCAACACCACCTATTACGATTCCACCGCTCACGTGGCCGGCGCCATGGCGCTGCAGGGCCAGGCCAACGATAACTACTCGCAGGGCACGTCTCTCAGCGACGCCAGCATTGAAACCATCGTAGCCAACCACTGCCAGGCGCTCGGCGGCTGCGATTCGAGCGGCATCTATTTTGTGTTGACCTCCGAAGACGTTGACGAGACTTCGGGCTTCTGCACGCAATACTGCGGCTGGCACACCGACGGCACCATCAGCGGCAAGGACATCAAGTATGCCTTCGTGGGCAACGCTGCCCGTTGCCTCTCCGCCTGCGCCGAGCAGTCCACCAGCCCCAACAACAACGCCGGCGCTGACGCTATGGCCAGCATCATTGCGCACGAGTCGGAAGAAGCGATCAGCGATCCTGACCTCAACGCCTGGTATGACAGCCGGGGCAATGAAAATGCCGACAAGTGCGCCTGGACCTTCGGCAACATGAGCACCGCCTCAAACGGCTCGCTTTATAACTTCACCGGCGCAAGCGGCACCCGCTGGCTCATTCAGCGCAACTGGGTGAACGCAAGCGGCGGCTACTGCGCCATGAGCTACTGATCAAAACCCGAAAGTCATTGAAGCCGCTGGCCTGAGCGCCGGCGGCTTTTTTGTTGCGCCAGCAACTCACGATTGGGTCAAACTCGCGCTCACTGGCGGCCATCAAAGGCTTTAGACAGGAGTACTGAGATGGCTGAACCGATGACGCGTACGCCAGATTTTCCTGATTTCGATACTTATCCGGCAGCCTCGGCGCTCCCGGGGCGCGCGCTGCCGCCCGCCGACGCAAGCAACGAAGCCATGAACAATGCGGCCGAGCGCGTCGGCAATGCAGTGGGCAGCGCCGTAGCGGTGGCGCGCCGCCTGCCGCAGCAGCTCAACTCAACCCTGAGTTCAGTGAAGGACCGGCTGGTGCTGGTGAAGGGACGCGGAGTGCGCGAAGTGAACGCCCGCGCGGCTGGCCTGAAAGAAGCCGCCGGCAACACTGCCCGCGACGCCCAGCAGCGCGCGCGTTATTACGCCAACGAATATCCGCTGCACGTCCTTGGAGTGGTGGCGGGGCTGGCGTTCCTGGCGGGGTTCGGACTACGCATTTGGAGGGGGAGCCGTGGCTAACGGAGTCGTGAGGGAAGAAAAATCGCTCGGTAGCGTCGTCAGCGAACTGAAATTCGAACTGCGTGAATTTATCCAGACGCGCCTGCAAATCCTGCGCGAAGAGCTCAAGGGCAAGGCGGCGGTGCTCAAGATCGCCGTTCCCATGTTTGCCATCGCGCTGGCGCTGTTCTGGGTCGGCTTCCTGCTGCTGACCGGGCTGTTTGTAGTGCTGATTGCCAGCGCCTTCGGCGGCGTGGCAGGCTTTGCCTGGGCCTTTCTCATCGTCGGTTTCGTTTACTTCATCGTGGGCGGAATATGCGCCATGTTTGCCTGGTCCGAAGTGAAATCGAAGAGCCTCGCGCCCAAGCGCACCATCCAGGTGCTGAAGCAGGACCAGATCTGGCTGCGCAATGAGGCCAGGACCCAGGTGTAATGCGTGCCAGTTGAGATCGGGGGAGAACAGAACATGACCAGCCAGGTGCCATTTGAGATTCTTGAAGAACGCGCCGCCCAGCAGCGCCGCCAGCTCCACAACTCCGTCAGTGAGCTCCGCAGCAACCTGCGGCAAAAGCTCGACGTGAAGCGTAACGCCCGCGAGTACCTGCTGCCGGCTGCCGGGGTGGCCGGGCTCATAGCGCTGGTGATCGGCTGGGGCTTTGGCGGGCTGTTCGTTCGCGATTAGCCCCCGGGCCATTGCAAACAAACGACTTCGGCCAGCCGACGCCCTTATTTCCCCGCGCCTCCCCCTGGCCGTTACCATGACCACAGGCAGTGTCCTGGTGGTACTTTCGTTATCGCCCTCCTGCCCGTAACTCATTCAATTCCCAGCCACATTCGGTCAAGATAGGTCTGTGTGCAGGCGAAGCATGAGCTTACGTAAACAACGCGGCACGACTGTCATTGAGCTGGTCGCCATCACGGCCATCATGGTTGCGCTGGCGGCGATCCTGATGCCCAACATGGCGCGCATCGTGGGCGAAATGCGGCTGCGCTCCGCTGCTGACAGTGTCGGCAGCTTGCTGCAGCAGGCGCGCATGAACTCCATACGCGACAACAAGTTTTATCCCGTCATTCCCGCGGCGGCGCTGCAGGGGCCATTCTCGCGCGCCTGCATCGACGTGAACTGGAACGGCGCTTGCGATAACGGCGAAGCCGAAGTCGAGCTTCCGCTCACCGTAGCGCTGGCCAATGGCGGCGGCGTGCCCAGCACCACGGAGATTACCTGCGGGGCCAACGGACCGGCGGCGTGCCCGAACGGCGTCACCGGACTGAACTTTACGCCCGAGCCGCAAAACGTTCTGCCGGTGTTCAACGCGCGCGGGCTGCCCTGCGTCAACAACCCGGCGGCGACAGAGCCGGTGTGGCCGACCGTGCCTTGCTTCAGCACCGACCCGAACACGGCAAATCCAGTCGGCTTCTTATACGTGTTTCAGTACACCGGCATTCTCGGAGCCAACTACGCCGCCGTGGTGGTCACACCGGCGGGGCGCGTGACCACGTGGATGTATCGCGGCAAGGATGGTGGAGGCAACGATGTTTGGACGCGCTAGAATTCGCGCGCGGAAGCGCAGCCAGGGCGGCTTTTCACTGATCGAGACGCTGACCGCCATCATCGTGCTGAGCATCGGCATGATGGGCGGCGCCGTCATGATCATGCTGGCGGCCACCACGAACAACCGTAACAAGCTCGATAGCGGCGCTACCGGCCTCTCGCAGTACGTGATGGAAACCGTGCTGGGGCAGGGCGCCACCGGCACCGGCACAATCGGCGTCACCGACTGCCTGGGCAATGCCATCACTATCAACGTGACCGGCTCGACCGCGGCCGCCGGCGCAGGCGCGCCGCTCACCGGCGCGGGGGCAATCGATTTCACCGCCGCC
>JAJPJZ010000222.1 GCA_021323935.1 Terriglobia bacterium
CCAGCTCTCGGCGCCGGTGCGCTCAACCTTGTTCATCCTGATGGGCGCAGTCGGCCTGGTGCTGCTGATTGCGTGCGCCAACGTCGCCAACCTGATGCTGGCGCGCGCCACGGCGCGTGCGCGCGAGCTGGCCGTGCGTGCGGCGCTGGGGGCGCGGCGCGCAACCATCGTTTCGCAACTGCTGGCGGAAAGCCTGGTGCTCGCGCTGGCCGCTGCGGCGGTCGGCGTGGCGCTGGCGGCCTGGGGCACCGGCGCCCTGATGCGCATTGGCGCGCAATTTGTGCCGGGGCCGCTGCTCGGCGAAATTCGGCTCGATTGGCGCGTGCTCGGCTTCACCCTGGCGGCTGCGCTGGTCACCAGCATCCTGTTCGGAGTTGCGCCCGCGTGGCAGGCCACCCGCGTTGACCTGCAGGACGCGCTCAAGCAAGGCGGAACGCGCGGCGCCCTCGGCGGCGGCTCCTCCACGCTGCGCAGCTCGCTGGTGGTGGCGCAGATTGCGCTCTCGCTCACGCTGGCCATCGGCGCCGGCCTGCTGTTCCGCACCCTGCTCGCCCTCAACGCTGCCGACATCGGCTTCCGCACCGAAGGCATCCTGGTGGGCTACGCGCACGCTCCCGCCCACACCCTGCCTGAAGCGCTTGATGCCGGGCGCTTCTTTGACCAGGCCTACGCTCGCATCCGGCAGCTTCCTGGCGTGATCTCAGCCGCCGGCGCCATGGGCCTGCCCACCGGCCAGTTCGGCTCCAACGGTTATTACGCGGTGGAAGGCAAGCACACCTTTGGCGGCGACTTCCGCAAGCTGCCTTACGCCGATTTCAGTCTCGCCAGCCCCGGCTATTTTTCAACCCTAGGCATGAAGCTGCTGCGCGGCCGCGACTTCAACGATGCCGATGCTTACGACCGCCCGTTCGTCGTCATCATCAGCCAATCTGTGGCCCGGCAGGTCTTCCCTAATGAAGATCCGCTCGGGCACCGCATTGAATGCGGCCTCGATTCCGACAAGTGGATGACGATTGTGGGCATCGTGAGCGACGTGCGCCAGGACTCGCCCGCTGCCGCGCCCGGGCCCACGCTCTACATGCCGCTGCTGCAGCATCCGTTCCACGGCAACGAAATTGAGATTGTGGTGCGCACCTCGGGCAATCCGGAAGCACTGGTTCCGGCGGTGCAGAACACCATCCACCAGATGAACCCCGAAGTCGCCACCAAGTTCACCACAATGACGGAGCTGGTGGGCGATTCCATCAGCGCGCAGCGCTTCCGCACCGCGCTGGCATCGTCGTTTGCCATCCTGGCGCTGCTGCTGGCGCTGACCGGCATGTACGCGGTGATGAGCTACGTTACGGCGCGGCGCACGCCCGAATTCGGGCTGCGTTCGGCGCTTGGCGCCGGGCCAGGCAACATCGTTGGGCTGGTGCTGGGCGGGGCTGCGCGCCTGGCGATCATTGGCGTGGCTGCGGGCCTGGTGCTGTCGCTGGCGGCCGGGCGACTGCTTCGCGCCATGCTTTATGGAGTGCAGGCTGCTGACGCCGGCACCTACGCGGCGGTGGTCGCGATTGTGCTTCCCGTGATTGTGCTGGCGGCGGCGCTGCCGGCGTGGCGCGCCTCGCGCGTCGATCCGGCGGTCGCGCTGCGCAACGAATAAGTGAATGGAATGCCGTGCGCCGGCGTGCTCTCCCGTTGCCGGCGCGCGACAGAACCCTCGTCATCCACTGCGCCCGCCTGTCCATTCTTCTAAAATGCACGCATGGCCAACAAGCTGCGCGTAGGAGTGCTGTTTGGCGGGCGTTCGGGCGAGCATGAAGTTTCGCTGCTCTCCGCCAATTCGGTGCTGAACGCAATCGACAAGAAAAAATATGACGTGGTGCCGATCGGCATCACCAAGGAGGGCCGCTGGGTCACGGCCGAGCATGCGGAGGAGCTGCTGCGCGGTACGCAGCAAAGCGCGCTCGAGCCGCCGCATCAGCGTGGCGGCCCGGAGCTGCGCGCCGGCGATCCGCAGGCTACGCCGGGCGCGACGGTGCTTTCCGTGGGCTCTGATTTCGTGATGCCGCCGATGCCGGGCTCAACCGAAATGCAGCTTTTCAGCGGCCCGCGCCGCCGCGCCGGAGATCGCGCCGTTGATGTCGATGTGATTTTCCCGGTGCTGCACGGCACGTTCGGCGAAGACGGCACCATTCAAGGGCTGCTTGAACTCGCCGACCTGGCTTACGTAGGCGCGGGCGTGCTCGGCTCCGCCGCCGGAATGGATAAAGACATCATGAAGCGGCTGTTTGCGGCCGCGCGGCTGCCCATCGTGAAGCACGTGGCGTTCCTGCGCGGCGACTGGGAGCGCGACCCCAAGCAGGTGCGCAAGAATGTTGAGAAGGAGCTGACCTATCCGGTGTTTGTGAAGCCCGCCAACCTGGGCTCGTCGGTGGGGATTTCAAAGGCGCACACGCGGGAAGAGCTTTCGCCGGCGATTGACGAAGCTGCGCGCTTTGACCGCAAGATCATCGTGGAGGAAGCGGTGGGCGGCAAGAAGGAAAAGGCGCGCGAGCTGGAGTGCTCGGTGCTGGGCAACGATGCGCCGGAAGCGAGCGTGCCCGGCGAGATTGTGCCGGCGAAGGAATTTTACGATTACGACGCCAAGTACATCGATGAAGGCTCGAAGCTGATCATCCCGGCGAAGCTCGGCAAGAAGCAGACGCGCAAGCTGCAGGACATGGCGGTGGCGGCGTTCAAGGCGGTGGATTGCGCCGGGCTGGCGCGCGTGGATTTCCTGATGGACCCGAAGACGGAGAAGCTGTACGTCAACGAGATCAACACCATGCCGGGCTTTACCGCAATCAGCATGTATCCCAAGCTGTGGGCGGCATCGGGATTGAGCTATCCCAAGTTGATTGACCGGCTCATTGCGCTGGGCCTGGAGCGCCACGCAGAAAAGAAGCGGAACCGCTACACGAAGTAAGCCGCTTGCGGCGGCGTTCATTCGGCGTGCGCGCGGCTGGGGCGCGCAAAAAGTTCCACGTGGAACAATGCGATTTGCCAATTGGCTGCGGCGGTGATATAACTAACCGGTTAGTTAAATGACGGCGAAGAGCACAATGCGAGCGGCGGCCGCGGGCGGGCGCAGCGGCACGCGCGGCGAGCCCGAGGTAACGCGGCGAGCCATCCTGGATGCGGCGCAGCGTGAGTTCGGCGAGCGCGGCCTGGCGGGGGCGCGCACGGAGGCGATTGCGCGCGCCGCCGGGGTGAACAAGGCGCTGCTTTACTACTACTTCGGCGACAAGGAAAAACTTTACGGCGCGGTGCTCGACCACGTGTTCCACGAGCTTTCGCGCATGATCTGCGGAGTGCTGGACCAACCCCTGCCGCCTCGGCACAAATTAATGGCGTATGCAGGCGCGCATTTTGACTTCATGGCGCGCTCGCCGCTGCTGCCGCAACTGGTACACCGCGAGATGATGCAGTGGGGGCGGCACGCTTCTCCTCACGTGCGGCGCATCGCGGCCGAATACCTGCGGCCCATTTTCCTGCGCATTGGCGCGATGCTGCGCGAAGGAGTGCTGAGCGGCGACTTCCGCCCGGTCGATCCGCGGCAGTTCACGATCTCGATGGTGGGCATGATTGTCCACTACTTCACGGCAGCGCCGATTGCCGAGGCGATTACGGGCGAAGACCCATTCACGCCCAAGCGGCTGGCGGAGCGGCGCACGGCGGTGATGGACGTGATTGCGGCGGCGCTGTTTTCTTCCACCGGCCAAGAAGCCAACGCGGCACACGGCCGCAGGTTCGAGTTCAAGGCCAGCGCATCGGAAAAAGCAAACCACAAGGGGCAGCAACCTACACGAAGGACGCAAAGCAAGTGAGCCAGCGAAATAAATTTTTTGTCGTGCTGGGAGTGATTTTTATCGGCGCGCTGATCTTTTACCTGGTCACCAGCCGCACGCCGAGCGGGACGGTGCTGATCGGCACCGTCGATGCCAACCAGGTGATCGTCAGTTCGAAGGTGATGGGAAAGATCGACAAGCTGAACGTGGTTGAAGGCACGGTGGTGAAGCAGGGCGACCTGATTGCGCAGATTGATTCGGCAGAGTGGCAGGCCGAGGCTGACGCCGCCAGGGCCAACATTGAGGCGCTGGAGGCGCGCATTGGCGGAGCGCAGGCCAACGCGAAGCTCGCGTCGGGAACAACTTCAAGCGACGTGACCACGGCGCAGGCGCGGGTGGATGCGGCGCATGCTGACCTGACGCAGGCGCAGGCCGACCTGGAGAGGATCAAGTCAGGCACCGACCGTACGGTGGCGCTGTCACAGCAGGGAGTGGCTTCAAAGCAGCAGGAAGACGAAGCCATTGCGACGTTGAAATCGGCCCAGGCGCGAGTGCGCTCGCTGCAGCAGGCGCTGCGTGCGGCGCAATCAGACGTGAACACCACGCGGGCACGGACCTTCCAGGCGCAGGCGGCGACCAGCACGGTGGCCGACACGCGGCGGCAACTGGAGGCGGCGCGGGCGCAGCTTGCCGAAGCCAACACGCGGTTGAGCTACACACAGGTGACGGCGCCGGTGAGCGGAGTTGTTTCAGTGCGGGCGGCGCGCGAGGGCGAAGTAGTGAACCCGGGCACGCCGATCGTGACAGTGGTGGATTTGAGCCAGACGTGGGTGCGGGTCTCAATTCCGGAGACGCAGGCGGACACGATCCGGCTGGGCGACACGTTGACGGTGAGGCTGCCTTCGGGGCGCGAAATCCCGGGTAAGGTGATTTTCAAGGGAGTGGAGAGCGGGTTTGCGACGCAACGCGACGTGAGCCGGCGCAAGCGCGACATCCAGACCGTGGCGCTGAAGCTGCTGGTGGCGAACCAGGGCGAAGAGCTGGTGCCGGGCATGACGGCGGAGGTGCTGGTGCCGGACAGCAAAGGCAAAGTCAGGACGCAAACTGCAAAGGCGGGCCAGCCGTGATCGAGGAATTCCTGCCGGCGCCGCCGGATGCCAGCGTGTATGCCAAGGCGCCCCTGGCGATTGACGTGGTGAACATCACGAAGCGCTACGGCGAGTTCACCGCGGTTGACGGCATCTCGTTCGACGTGCACGAAGGCGAAATTTTCGGGCTGCTGGGCCCGAACGGCGCGGGCAAGAGCACGCTGATCAGGATGATGACGACGCTGCTGGCCATCACGGGCGGCACGGCGCGAGTGGCCGGCCACGACGTGCAGCGCGATCCGGACGCGGCGCGGCGCGCGATTGGCGTGATTCCGCAGGCGCTGACCAGCGACCTGGACCTCACGGTGGAAGAAAACATGAGCATTTACGCCAAGCTGTATGGCGTAGGCGCGAAGCAGCGCAAGGAATCGATTGATGAGCTGCTGGAGCTGGTTGACCTGACGAAATGGCGCGAGGCGCAGACCAAGACGCTTTCAGGCGGCATGCGGCGGCGGCTGGAGATTGCGCGCGGGCTAGTACACCGGCCGAGCATTTTCTTCCTGGACGAGCCGACCACCGGGCTTGACCCGGTTTCGCGCGTGGCGGTTTGGGAGATGCTGATGAAGATCAAGGACACGCGCAAGCTGACGGTGCTGATCACGACGCATTACATGGACGAGGCCGACCGACTGTGCGACCGCATTGCGATTGTGGACCACGGAAAGCTGGTGGCGCTGGACACGCCGCGCGCGCTGAAGGCCAATGTTCCGGGCGAGAACGTGATTGAAGTGCAGTTCACCGACATGACGCCGCAATGGGAGCAGCGCATTCGCACCCTGGAGAGCGTGGCCAGCGTGCAGCCGGAAGGCGCAGGCATGTATCGCATCATGACGCACGATGGCTCGCTGACCACCACGCAGATTGTGGCCATGGCAATCCATGACGGGGTGAAGGTGAAGTCGCTTTCGGTGCAGAGCACCACGCTCGATGACGTGTTTGTGCATTACACCGGACGCCAGTTGCGCGATGAGGTGCAATCGGCGGCAAAGTACATTCCGGCGATGAGGTTGTAGACGGGCCGCCGGTCGTGGCGGTTGGCCCGCGGGAAGAGTGATCGGAGGTCATAACCTGGTAGCGGTCATTTTTTGGTAGCGTTGCGCGGACGACCGCCAAGAGCGCCATTTGCGCGGGAAGCGCGCTTCTTTGCCGTGCTGCGAGAACGCCCGCCGGAGCGGCCGAACTGCGCGGCGATCCAGCGTTTGGAGCCGAGGCAGCCTTCAAGGAGGGCAGGAATGTAGACGTCAGCATCGAGCTTGGGAAAGTGAAGACCGAAGCCAGAAGGGCTGATTTCGATTTTGTTGAGCTGGGACGGCACCGCGTTTTCGAGTCCCTGGATTTGCCGAGGAACAAACGTGATCGCGATGTTCGGGCTGAGATCGACGACAATCCGCCCACTGCGGTGGTCGAAACGAGCCGCGATGGCGCGCGGGACTGACGCTTGCAAGCGCCGCGCGCGCCGATTTGCCAGTTTGAAATTATGTAAGTCCATGAATCCGCTCCCAGGCGCTACACAGCTTCGAGATGTGCAGGTTCAGCACCTGCTCAATGCGCCTGAGCTCCCGAAGCGGGAAGCCGTAATTTTCCCGGAGCCTTACTGGTCCAGCAGGACAGTTGAGGTTGAACACGGCCTCATGCTCGGGACCAATGACATGCACATGCGCAGGACGATGATCGTTTGGGTAAATGACGATTCTGAGATTCTCGAACCTCAGGACCGTCGGCAGCATGAGATCGTAGCACGAACCTAACCGCTTAGGTTGTAGATCAGGATGCGCGCGGCCGGAAGCGCTGCGCCGGATGAGCAACGCATGAACAGGATGCTGGCAATTGTGGAGCGTGAGCTGCGGAAATTTTTCCGCTCGCCGTGGCTCATGATGGCGGCGATGGTGCTGCCGCTGATCCAACTGATCGTGCTGGGCAACGCCTTTGGCGGCAAGATACGCGATGCCAAGCTGGGCGTGGTGGATTACGACCATGGCGCCGAATCGCTGAA
>JAJPJZ010000178.1 GCA_021323935.1 Terriglobia bacterium
AGCACTTCTGAGATCAGCTCAACCCCGGTCGCCGGGTTAATGACAACCCCGGCCCGCGCGCCGTGGCTGCGAATCAACTCCAGCGTGCGGTTCAGGTGCCGGCAAGCCTCCTGGTGGACTGAAATCCAATCAGCCCCCGCGTCAACAAACGCAGCAATGTACTGATCGGGATTTTCAATCATCAGGTGGCAATCGAGCGGCAGCGCCGTGGCCTTGCGCAGCGAGGCCACCACCGGCGGCCCCAGCGTGATATTCGGCACAAAGTGGCCGTCCATCACATCCACGTGCAACAGGGTTGCGCCGCCCGCCTCGACGGCGCGGACTTCTTCGGCCAGGCGGGCAAAGTCCGCCGACAAAATGGAAGGCGCAAGCTCGATCACGAAAACATCAACCTGGAAGCCGTTGGTGCAATTTTACCTCAGAGCGGCAGCGGAATCTGAACTTTCACAGCTCCGTGATGCGGGCTACTGGGCCAAAAGCCACGCCGGACAGCCATCCCGAGCGGCTGCCGTGCATCCAATGTCTTTGTCGCCCATTAGGGTGAGAAAGTTTGGCCCTGAACCGGGCCTACGGCGTTAACCGCGCGGAAAGCCAGCCCTTCGGCCAGTGCGAGATCAGGCCGCAGCAAAAGCTGGCAATTGGCGAAAGGCCAACTGTCCTCCGGGCCTGTGGAGCACGACCTTGCGAGCGCTCCCGGGTCGATCCTGAATCGGACGGTCGGCCTTTTTGCTTTTCCCGTCAAACCACTCGCGAACGCAACGCGCCAGCCGGCACTCACCAGGCGCGCCGTGCAGCCGCCCAACGCGGCCTTCTATGCCGCGCTTGGCCGTTCTACCGCTCCACAATGCGCATCACTGACCAGTCATAGGCCAGCTTGCGCCCGCAATCAAAGCAGACCACGTAATGCGAGCTGCCGGTGGTAGGAACCGGGTCCCACGAATCGCTTCGCGTCGGCGCCGAATAAGGGGTAAATGGCTTGGAAGTATGGCGATGGCGGCAGGCCACGCCAATCAGTCGCAATAAGCCCTGCAGCATGGAATTCTCCCGGGAGACGAAAGGACGCGGGCGAGCCAAACCTGGAGGCACTGCGGGCGAAGCAGCGCCGGCAATTCACAGCCTGAAGAGCGGCAAACGCCTGCCTGCGACTGCCGCCCCGCAAAAACTCTCAAGCCGGACCCGCAGCGCGCGCACTGCCGCGTCACGCATCACCGCCGGAGCAGTGTGTCGATGAAGGGCGTGCAGCGGGGCAACGGTCGTCCGGCCTGAAACCTGGCTGAACGCCGGACAGTTCCTTGCCTGAACATCGGCAATTTGCCGCCCGGCCGTTCAGCAGTGAACTAAGCGCGGCCTGCCGTGGCGGCCTGGGCAGTCTCAACCGCGGCCGGCGTGGTGGCGACGCTGACTTCCTTGGCTTCGCCATTCGGCTTCGCCTGCTGGCCGGGCTTGCGGATATCGATGCCGCCCTTGAAGAACGCGCCATCTTCGATCGAGATACGCTGCGCAATGACGTCGCCGGTGAGCGAGCCTTCGCCGCGGATATCGACCTTATCGCTGGCGTTCAGGTTGCCGCGAACCTTGCCGATGATGACGATTTCGCGCGCGCTGATGTTGGCTGCGACCACGCCATTGCGGCCCACGGTGACGCGGTTGCCGGGCAGGTTGATGCTGCCTTCGACCCGGCCATCAATGTAGAGCGATTCCGATCCGGTCACCTCGCCCTTGATGACGAGCGACTTGCCGATCGAGGCCTGCTCCTGCGCCTGCGGCGCCTGCTGCGGCATGGCCGCGCGCTGCGGTTCGAACGTTACGGGTGCGCTCGGCGTCATCGGGCTGCGCTGCGGGTCGTTACTCAGCGTCGGGTTGCTGCTGGGCGGTGTGTTGGGCTTCGTCCAAGCCATGGATGAATTTCCTTTCGAGTTTCGTTGCCGATCTTTTTTGGTCTGACTGGAGCGTCCAGTCGCAAGTTCCTGGCCAAAACCAGAATTGCTGAATTCGGGCCTCTTGCCCCGATCTCGCTGGCTTCCGTCTCGGTAAATATTCCGTGACGTGAATCCTTTTCTACATCGGGCGAAGGCCCTATGCACCTAAATGAAAGCCGCTTATCAGCACGTCAGTACAGCTCAGGAAGGTAACACGCAGCCCTGGTCCACCGCCTGTGCAGCGCTGTGCAAATTGCGCGGGCGTGCACAAGCGGTAAACAGCCAGGACGATAAACGATGCAATCGGTCACGAGTGAAGCGCGCTGAGGCAAGTCTCTACAATGAACCCATGCGGCACCGCGACCCGGAGCAGGGCATTACTGAAGCCGAAATCCTGAAAAAAATTGAACGGCAGCCCAGGCAGGAGGCGGGCTTCAAGCAGCTTATGCGTGAGCTGGGCGCCCGCGGCGAGGCGCGACGCGAGCTGGCCGCCGAACTGGCGCGCCTGGTGAAGCAGAAGAAGCTGGCGCTGGTGGCAAAAGACCGCTACGCCCTCCCTCGAGCGGCCGCGCAAAAAGGCGCGCAAGACCTGATCAGCGGCCGGCTCAGCATGCATCGTGATGGCTACGGCTTCGTTTCGCCCGACGATGATCGCGTGCGGCAGGAGATCAACGGCGACATCTTCATTAACCCGCACAACATCGGCGCGGCCATGCACGGCGATCGCGTCCTGGTTGACATCGAGCGGCGCAAAACTGAAGGCAAGGCCGAAGGGCGAATTGTGCGCATCGCGCGGCGCGCGCACGCGACCGTAGTGGGCACCTTCCACTATGGGCAGCGGAACAACTACGTAACGCCCATGGACGAAAAGATCACTCATGAAATCGTTATCCCGCCGGGGCAGGAGTTGCCGGAGCGAAGAGATGCCGCCGGACCGCAGGTGCCAGATGATGACGGCAAGCCCGGCAAGGCAAAGAGCAAACGCGCAGGCGAGCAGGAGCGCCATCGCGTAATCGGCAAGGAAGCGCGGCAGCGGCAGGAATGGGATGACCTGGACGGCGTGGTGGTTGACGTAGAGATTACGTCGTGGCCCGGCCCGACGCAGAGCCCGCGCGGCCGCGTAATTGAGATTTTGGGCTACGAAGACGATTTCGGCGTCGATACCGAAATCGTGATTCGCAAATACCACATTCCGCACCGCTTTCCGCCTGAAGTGCTGGAAGAAGCCGCCGGCTTTACTGACATTGTTTCGGCGCGCGAATTGCGGCATCGGCGCGACTTCCGCAAGCTGCCGATTGTGACCATTGACGGCGAAACCGCGCGCGATTTTGACGACGCCGTGTTCGTCGAGCTGCTGGAGAACGGCAACTTCGAGCTGCATGTCCACATCGCCGATGTTGCCCATTACGTCCGCGAAGGCTCAGCCATTGATGCTGAGGCGCGCGAACGGGGCACGTCAGTTTATTTCCCCGATCGCGCCGTGCCCATGTTGCCGGTGGAGCTTTCAACCAACATCTGCTCGCTGCGCCCGCACCTTGACCGGCTGGTGCTTTCGTGCGTCATGGAAATCGACCGCCGCGGCGAAGTCGTTGGCTACGAACTGTGTGAAGGCGTGATCCGCTCGGCCGAGCGCATGACCTACACGGCGGTGAATGCGATCCTGGAAGGCGACGAGGCCCTGCGCCGGCGTTACGCGGCGCTGGTCGGCAACTTTGAGCTGATGCGCGACCTGGCGCTCATCCTGAATCGCAAGCGGGTGCGGCGCGGCAGCATTGATTTTGACCTGCCCGAGCCGGTGATCGAGTTTGACGAGCAAGGCCTGATGAGCGGAGTAACGCGCTCGGAGCGCAATATTGCGCATCGCCTGATCGAAGAATTCATGCTCTCGGCAAACGAATGCGTGGCCACTTACCTTGAGCAGCGCCACATTGCGTCGCTCTACCGCATCCACGAGAAGCCCGATCCCAAAAAAGTGCTGGAGTTTGAAGAAACCGCCGCCTCGTTCGGCTATTCGCTGGGCGTAGGCAATATTCCGGTGCGGCGCGTCACCATGCGCGCCGAGCATCGCCCTGATCGCCACCAGCGCGGGCATCGCAGCCAGCATGGGCGGCGTGGGCCGCAGGCAGCCGGATGGCGCGATCGCGGCGAGCGCAGCGTGCTTGAAATTCCTGAAGACATCCACATCACGCCGCGCATGTACCAGAAGCTGACCGAGAAAATTGCCGGCAAACCGGAAGAGCGAATCTTGTCGTACCTGATGCTGCGGTCGCTGAAGCAGGCGCGG
Source organism: Terriglobia bacterium (assembly GCA_021323935.1). Taxonomy (GTDB): domain Bacteria; phylum Acidobacteriota; class Terriglobia; order Terriglobales; family Acidobacteriaceae; genus JAFAIN01. The sequence goes on from JAJPJZ010000178.1 coordinate 4,204, forward strand.
TACTCGGAGGAGAACCTCGGCCACTTTGCCCTGGCCGCGCCAACCTACACGCACTTCACTTCGCCGATCCGCCGCTATCCCGATTTGATCGTGCACCGCATCCTGAAGGAGGTGTTGTTTGAGGGCGCGGAGCGCGACGACGATGGCATTGCAGTCGGCGTGGGCAGCGCGCTTCCGGAAGGCGGCATTGAAGCTAGGCTGGCCGAGCAGGCCAGGCCCGGTTCGCCGTACGCCAGGAAGGCCGCCGGCAAAGGCGGCCACGAGAATGACGCGAAGACGGAGCTTTCAGGGCCGATGGACGCGGAGGAGCTGCACGAAATTGCGGAGCAATCGAGCCAGACCGAGCGGCGCGCCGACGACGCCGAGCGCGAATTGCTGGAATGGAAAAAAGTAAAGTTCATGGCTGATCGCGTGGGCGAGGAGTTTGCCGGCCTGGTGGTCAGCGTCACCAAGTTTGGTTTGTTTGTCGAGCTGGTTGAGCTGTTTATTGAAGGGCTGGCGCCGATTTCAACCCTGCCCGGCGATCGCTACACCTTCCGCGAGAACACTAAGCAGATTATCGGCGAGCGCACGAAGCGCGCGTTTTCGCTCGGCGACCGGGTGAACGTGTTTGTGGACCGCATTGATCCGGTGCAGCGCAAAATCCAGTTTGCTATCGCGGAAGACGAACCTGCGCCCAGGCCACGCCACAACAAAGGCAACCGCCGCAACTAACTTGCCGTGGTCTGCGGTGATTTCGGCTTGTAAATTCCCGCAGGCACGCGGAAGGCAATCATCAGCCGGTTCCAGGCGTTGATGGTTGCAATCGCGAGCGTCAGGTCAGCAATTTCTTTTTCGCTGAAGTGGGCGCGCAGCTTGTCATAAAGGGCGTCGGGCGCGTGGGTTTCGCTGATGCGCGTTACTGCTTCCGTCCACGCGAGGGCGGCGCGTTCGCGGTCATTGAAGAATGGAGCCTCCTCCCAGGCCGCGACCAGGTGCAGGCGTTGCTCGGTTTCGCCGGCGGCGCGCGCGTCGAGGGTGTGCATATCGAGGCAGAAGGCGCAGCCGTTAATCTGCGACGCGCGGATCTTGACCAACTCAAGCAGCGGCTTCTCAAGGCCGCAATCTTTCAGGTAGTGCTCAAGGCCAGCCATGGCCTGCATGGCGCCGGGCGCAGTTTTTATCAACGAAATTCGCATCGCGAAATGATATTCGCTGGTTTCGCGTCCTGTCAGTACCATGGGCGAATGCGGATGCTGCTCAACTGGGTCCTGAGCGCCGTGGCGCTTTGGCTGGTCGCACAGATCGTGCCGGGCGTTCACGTCACCAGTTACGGCTGGGCGCTGGTTGCGGTCGTCGTGATCGGGTTCATCAATGCCACGCTCGGCCTTTTCCTGAAGTTCATTACGTTTCCGCTCACCCTGTTCACCCTCGGCCTGTTCTGGTGGGTCATCAACGCGCTGATGCTGTGGCTGGCCAGCGCCATCGTTCCCGGCTTTGCCATTGAGCATTTCTGGCAGGCATTCCTTGCCGCCATCCTGATGAGCCTGACCAACCTTGTGGTTCGGCGGCTGACCCGCAGCATGACTGAAAGTGAGCGAGACTACTGATTTCCTGGAGGCAGGAGATATGGCGAGCAAGGCGCAGCCGCAGAAGTCGTCGGTGCAAAAATTCCGCATCAAGCTCCAGGGCCTGGAAGGCATGGAGACGGCGATGTTCTGTGTGCCCTTCGACGTTCAGGAGGCGTTCGGCACGCGTGCGCGCGTGCCGGTCCGCGGCACCATCAACGGCGTTCCCTACCGGCGTTCAATCATGAACATGGGCGCGGGGCACATGATGGTGGTGAATCGCGAGTTGCGCGAGGCTGCCGGGGTGAAGGCCGGCGACACAGTTGACGTGGTGATGCAACAGGATACCGCGCCGCGCGTGGTGGAAGTTCCGCCAGATTTCAAGAAGGCGCTGGCGCAAAGCAAAAAAGCGCGCGAGCTTTTTGACGGCCTGAGTTACACCCACCAGAAGGAATATGTCCGCTGGATTACCGGCGCCAAGCGCGAAGAAACGCGCAACAGGCGCATTGAACGTGCCGTTGAAATGCTGAACCAGGGGACGAAAACGCCAGATTGAGCGCGAAACGATCCGGCTTGCAGCTTCGCCGCCGCGAGCTTTCAGACGCCTTTTTGCGCGGCATCCCAAATGAACTTGTGCATCTGCAGCCCCACCCTGACGTTCAGACCGTCGGCGAGCACCCAATCCACCAGTTCGCGCGGATCGAGCAGCGCGTTTTCGGCAGTGCGGCCGCGGGCGTCTTTGCGGAAAGCAGGCGAGAAGATCACGGCGGCGAGGCGCTCGGCCTGGTCGAGCCGTTCACGGCCAATGAACTCGCGCGCAAATTCGTAGTCGGAGCGGCCGGCAAGCACAAATTTCAATTCATCGCGCGGCGTGAGCGCGGCAAGATTGCTCATCAGAAACGTATTGCCCTCGCCTGATTCCGGGCACTTCACGTCAACAATTTTGTGAACTTCGCTCGGAACGTTGCCCAGCGGACGCTCCCCGCTGGTTTCAAGCAGCACGGTGTAGTTTTCGGCCACAAGATCGCGCATCAGCGGCACCAGCTCGCGCTCCTGCAGCATGGGCTCGCCGCCGGTAATTTCGACGAGCTTGACGGGTGCCAGCGCGCGCACCGCGGCCATGACTTGGCCCGCCGACTTCACCTCGCCGCCGGTGAAGGTGTATTCGGAATCGCACCACGAGCAGCGCAGGTTGCAGCCGGTGAGTCGCACAAAAATGCAGGGAAGGCCTGCAAACGATGACTCGCCCTGCACCGATTTGTAGATCTCTGTGATGCGCACCGTGCTTTTAGTATGCCCGAAGCGAGCGAGGTTACTGTAGTGCGCTCGACTGCCTCACATCTAGGGCAAAGCACGGATGCGCGCTTCGCCTGCAGTGATGTAGTCTGAATCAGCGCGTCAGCATGAACCCGCTTCGTCTTTATCCCACTATTTTTTTCTGCGTCGCTGTGGTGGCCGCGGGCGCGGCCGCGGTGATGCGTCGCGGGCGCAAAACGCCGCAGGAACTGGAGCGCGAGCGGCGAGGCTGGCTGAACCGCAACGGGCGCATCACCGACGGCACCATCACGGATGTGCAGGAAGTCCCCAGCGAATCAGGCGAGCCGCTGCAGATGCTGATCTATCAATATGACATTGCCGGCGTCGCCTACGAGGCCTCCCAGGATGTGACGTACCTGCGGCAGCACGTTGACCTGCATTCCTGCCGCCTGAGCCTGCCCGCCTCCATCAAGTACGACCCACATAATCCGGGCAATTCCATCGTCATCGCGGAAGGCTGGTCTGGCCTGCGGAAGTATCCGCGCAGCTAGAGCGCAGCATTTCACCTACAGTAAGAAATTCATATCCCTGGTCGCGATAACGTCGCACCAGTTCGCCTGCGGCGGCAATGGTTGCGCTGCGGTCCCAGCCGAAGCCCAGGTGGCTGCCGTCGTGCATCAATATGGCTTCACCTCCGCGAATCTGCTTGCGCAGCTTGCCCAGGATGGCTGCGGCGTCGGGCAGTGACCAGTCATGCGAGCTGGCGCGCCACATGATCGTTTTCAGGCCGGCTGCCGCCGCTGCACGCAACACGTCAGGCCGGCGGCCGCCGAATGGCGGGCGGAACAGTTGCGCCTGGCGGCCAATGGCATCAGCAATCGCAAGCTGGCAGTCAGAAATCTCGCGCTGAACTGCGGCGGGCGAAGCGAAAATCAAATTAGGGTGCGAGAACGTGTGGTTGCCGATTTCGTGGCCGGCATCCGCTACGGCTTTGGCGATCTCGGGCCGGCGGCGCACGTAGCTGCCGATGACAAAGAACGTTGCGCTCACTCCCAGGCGCGCCAGCACTTCCATCAGGCGCGGCGTCCAGGGATCGTTGGGGCCGTCATCGAAGGTGAGCGCCAGCTTGCGACTGCCGGGCGGCAGGCCGGTAAACGTCTGCCCGTAGAGTTGAGAAACAGGCGACATCGAATGCCACCCGGCGGCAACCGCCCCGGCCACTGCGCCTGCGCCAATAAGGAAAGCAGCCACGAAAAAACTTTCCTGACCTCCAGTCTCTGGTTTCTGGTTCGTGGCTGCAAGCACTTACGCGCCTGGAACCAGGAAGTCACAGGCTTGAAACCCTTTACCAATTGCCTCGCTACGGTCGGGGATGTATGCTGCGCGGAAGACCTCATCTGACTGTTACCGGACCATGGCGAACCTCTTCGAACCGCCCCGTTATATTGCGTTAGAAGGCCCCATCCGCGTCGGCAAGAGCACGCTTTCACGCATCATCGCCGAGCGGTTGCACGCGCAACGCATCGTTGAACCAGACGAAAACCCGTTCCTGCAGGCGTTTTACGAGGGCGAACCGGGCGCCGCATTCCAGGCGCAGTTTTCATTCCTGATCCACCGCTACCAGCAGTTGAAGTCGATTGAGCCCCATCCCACTAACGTGGTCGTAGCCGACTACATCTTCGAAAAAGACAAGCTGTTTGCCTGCATCAACCTGAACGACGCCGAACTGGAGCTCTACAACCGCTACTACACCGAGTTCCGGGCCAAGCTGCCGAATCCTGACCTGGTGATTTATCTGCAGGCTTCGCCTGATGTGCTGAAGAAGCGCCTGCGCAAGAAAAACGCTCCTGCGGAAAACTCTATCAGCGACCAGTACATTGAAGAAGTGGTCCGCGCCTATGAGCACTTCTTTTTTCACTACACGGCTTCGGACCTGCTGGTGGTGAACACCACCGAGATTGACTTTGTGGAATGCCATCGCGACCTGCAGGAGCTGCTGCGCCGGCTGAGTGAGCCCATCAAGGGCACGCAATATTTCCTGCCGCTCGGCGAATCCACTGCGGCCACGGCTTAGTTGCGGAACGTCCAGCGGGTGGCGCTGTTCACAAAATCGCTTTCGACCAGGCCGAAGGCCTTTTCGGGCGCGAGCACGTAAACCGGTTCTTCGGCATAGCCTGACATTTCGAAGTTGTATTTCGCCGCCACCGCCGTTTCAAAGCGCTGCAGCAAGTCGCGATCGGTGACGAGCGTAACTGTGCCTTCCACGATCACGGCTTCATCGGCGTCGCCGGTCGCAAGCGCGCAGTTCGGGTTCGACGCCAGGTTTTTTGCCTTCTGTGATTCCTTGCCGCTGCTGAAGAAAAACTTGCGGTCGAGCCATAATCCCCAAATCGGCATGACGTGCGGGCGGCCGTCAGCTCGGGCGGTGCTGAGATAGAAATTGCGGCAACGCTCAAGTCGCTCCTCAGCCCAACTCCAGGGCAAGAGGCCGCTGCCTTCATCGGCAGCCTTGATTCCATAATGCGGCGCGTAAGGCCGCGTGGCGCGCGGTGTCGAAAAGCCCCTGGCCGGCTCATTCATGGCGAGCTCCTTGCACCAGAAGATTAAACCGGGGTGCCGAATTCTGAAACCGCGTCGGCTAACATCTTGCTGTGCTCCACATCCAGGATGCCGCCGACGGATGTACCGTGCCGGTGCGCGTGCAGCCGCGGGCGCGGCGCGACGCTGTTTGCGGCGAGCACGATGGAGCCCTGAAGATCTCGCTCAGGGCGGCGCCGGTTGAAGGCAAGGCCAACGCAGCCTGCACGGAATTCCTGGCAAAGCTGTTGAAGGTGCCGAAAAGCTCGGTTAGCATCACGGCTGGCCAAACCGGCCGCAACAAGGTCGCGCATGTGCGCGGCATGTG
>JAJPJZ010000136.1 GCA_021323935.1 Terriglobia bacterium
AGAATCTTGCCCTTGAGCGGCAGGATGGCCTGGAAGCGGCGGTCGCGCCCTTGCTTTGCGGTGCCGCCGGCCGATTCGCCCTCCACCAGGAACAATTCGCAGCGCTCCGGCTGGCGCTCGGAGCAATCGGCCAGTTTGCCGGGCAGGCCGCCGCCATCGAGCGCTCCCTTGCGACGCGTAAGATCGCGGGCCTTGCGCGCGGCTTCGCGCGCGCGCGAAGCTTCAATCGCCTTGTTGATAATGCGCCGCGCCACCGTCGGGTTCTGCTCAAAGTACGAGCCCAGGTGCTCGTTCACAAATGCCTGCACCGTGCCGGCGATATCGGAATTCAGCTTGCCCTTGGTCTGCCCTTCAAATTGCGGCTGCGGCAGCTTCACACTCACAACCGCCACCAGGCCTTCGCGCACGTCTTCGCCCTGCAGGCTTTCTTTTTCGTCTTTGAACATACCCAGCTGGCGGCCGGCGTAATTGATGGTGCGGGTCAGCGCCGTGCGGAAGCCCGATAAGTGCGTGCCGCCATCAACCGTGTTGATGTTGTTGGCAAAGCTGAAGACGTTTTCCGAATAGTTGTCGTTGTACTGCAGCGCGATTTCCAGGTGCACGTTGTCGCGATCGGCTTCCATGTAGATCGGCTTGTCGTGCAGCACGTTCTTGCCGCGGTTCAGGTGCTTGATGAACTCGCTGATGCCGCCGGTGTACCGGAACTCGATCTGCTTGGCGTCGCCGGTCTTCTGGTCGGTGGTGCGCTCATCGGTGAGCGTGATGAGCAGGCCTTTATTCAAGAAGGCGAGCTCGCGCAGCCGGTTGGCCAGCGTATCGAAGTTGTATTCCGTGGCGGTGAAAATTTCGCGGTCAGGCAGAAAATGAACTTTGGTGCCGCGCTTGCGCCCGGCGCTGCCGGTCTTCTTCAGCTTGGTGGTGGGCTCGCCCTTGGAGTAGGCCTGCTCAAACGTGGAGCCGTCGCGCCAGATTTCAAGATTCAATTCTTCCGAAAGAGCGTTGACGCACGACACTCCAACTCCGTGCAGGCCGCCGGAAACTTTGTAAGTCGAGCTGTCGAACTTGCCGCCGGCGTGCAGCTTGGTCATGACCACCTGCGCGGCGGGAACTTTCTCACCATCCACTTCCATCACGTCAACCGGAATTCCGCGGCCGTCATCAATGACGGTGATGGAGTTATCGATGTGAATCGTGACGTCGATGCGCGTGGCGTGCCCGGCCAGAGCTTCATCGACTGAGTTATCGACCACTTCGTAGACGAGATGGTGCAGGCCCATTTCGCCGGTCGAGCCGATATACATCGCAGGGCGCTTGCGCACCGCTTCCATCCCGCCCAGCACCTTGATGGAATCGGCAGTGTAGGTTTCGACGGCGACAGAGCTGCCGTTTGCGCCGTTGCTGCCTTTGATTTTTTCCGGCTTGGGAGCTTCCGCCACTGCCGTACCTGCCTGTGAATTTTTGGGGGCCATAGATACACAATTTCGGGCCTCGGAGCTGGTGCGCCGATTCAGACTCAAATGATTGAAATTTAAGTCACTTAGCCGCTGCCCGACTACTTAGGATTATAGCACAGCCGCCCCCCCGATTTTCGCCTGGCGGCGGTGAATATCACGCCTGAAATCAGTCGCTTCCGCGGGCGATTTGGCGTCCGCTTGTGAACAGGAGCATACCGGAACCGAACACCTGCTCCCGGCCGACTTCGGCGGGCCTGCTGCGGATCAACAACTTGCGCCTGGCATGCTGCGGAACGGGCGTTGCGAGTAGGATTTTAGTGACTTATGCGCTCATGGTTTGATGATCTTCGCTACAGCCTGCGCGCCCTCGCCCACGCGCCTGGTTTCACCTTAGTTGCGGTGCTGACGCTGGCGCTCGGGATCGGCGCCAACACCGCGGTCTTCAGCCTGACTTATGCCCTCATGCTGCATAAGTTGCCGGTACACGACCCGGATGGACTGGCGCTGCTTACCTACGACACTTCGCGCAGCTCCGGTGAAGGCTTCGGAGTGTCGCCGCCGCTGGTGGAAGACCTGGGGCGGCGGCAGAGCGTGTTCACGGCGGTGATGATGTGGCGCGATACCGCGCTGACGCTCACCGAAAAAGGCGAATCGCGCAGGATTGAGGCGGCGATTGCGAGTGGCAATTCTTTTGACGTGCTGGGAATCAGGCCTGCACTCGGCCGGGCCATCAGCCCTCAGGACGACATTGAAGGCGGCGGCGCGAACGGATGGGCCGCCATGCTGAATTACGCATTCTGGAAATCGCACTATCACGGTGACCGCAGCGTGCTCGGGAGCAGCATTCAAATTGAGGGAGTGGCGGCCACAGTCGTGGGCGTGCTGCCGCCGCAGTTCAGCTCGGTGGCCGTGGGTTCCCGGCCTGAAGTCATTCTGCCGCTGGCCTTCGATCGCCTATTGATGGGCAAACCGCAGCCGGGCGCCATGATGTATGCAGTGCTGGCACGGCTGAAGCCGGGCACAACCCTGGAGCAGGCGCGGGCCCAGGTCGCTGCCATGAGCGACAGCGTGATTGCGGGAAACGACCCGCAGTTCATTTTGCGGCGCGGCTTTTTTGCCGGCGGGCGCATCAATGTTTCGCCTGGCAAATACGGACGCGGCGGCGTTGGGCTCAGCATGCGCGACAAACTGCTTGCGCTTGAAGCATTAGTTGCGATTGTGCTCCTGATCTGCTGCGCGAACGTGGCCGGGCTGCTGGGCGCACGCATGGCGGCGAGGCGGCACGAGCTTGCGGTGCGGTCGGCGCTGGGCGCCAGCCGCTGGCGCCTGCTGCGGCAGCTTGCGGTGGAGGCGTTCCTGCTGTGCGCCTGCGGCACCATTGCGGCGGTTCTTGCGGCCCGCTCTTCGGCGCAGTTGCTTCTGCGCACTCTGTTGCCGCGCTCCGCCGAAATTGGCGGGCCGCAGTATGCGGCGCTCAGCCTCACGCCCGATTGGCGCGTGCTGCTTTTTGCCACGGCGCTGGCCATGGCAAGCGCACTGTTGATCGCCTTGCTTCCGGGCCTTCGCGCCACTCGGGTTGACGTGGGCCGCGACCTGAGCGCCGGAGCTCGCCAGCTCGTACGCGGCTCCAGGGGCGAAGGCTGGATTGTTGCCGGCCAGGTGGCATTCGCCTCGTTGCTGGTGGTGGCAGCCGGCCTGTTTGGCTCGACCGTTTACCACCTGCTCAGTATCGATCCTGGCTTCCGCACGCAAGGCGTGGTGCTGGTTCCAAGCGACCTTCATCTGGTCGCCAAAACCAACGCTAACCTGGCCCAGCTCTACACCCGCATTCTTGAGCGTCTGCGGGCGATGCCGGGCGTGGAAAGCGCGAGCGCCGAGCAGATCCCCATGCTCGGCGACTGGATCTCAACCACAAGCTACGTTTCCACGCTGAGCGACGGCAGCCTTCGCGAGGACGAGCACCTCTACTTCAATTCCGTCGGCGCGAACTACTTTGCCGCCACCGGCACACCCATTTTGGCCGGCCGCGACTTCCAGCCCGGCGACCGCGACAACAAGCACATGGTTTGCGCGTTGAGCAGATCGGCTGCCGACTATTTCTTTCCGCAGGGGAACGCCGTGGGCTCGGTGCTGCGCGATTATTCCGAGAAAAAGCCGGGCACAGCCTGCGAAGTGATCGCCGTGGTTGCCGACACGCGCTACACATCGTTGCGCCAGGCGCCGCCGCACGTGATCTATTGGACATTCATGGAAAATTACGGCGAAGGGCTTGGCGCCGCGGGCTGGCAGCTCTACCTGGTAGTTAGAACGGCCGACCCGGCGCTGGCGACCGGTTCCGTGGCGCAGGTGATGCGCGAGCTGGCCCCGGCCGCGCCCATGCTCACGCCCATCACCATGGATGAACAGCTCCG
>JAJPJZ010000215.1 GCA_021323935.1 Terriglobia bacterium
GAGGCGCCAAGAAGCACTCCTGCTGATTTCAACAACGAGCGGCGGTTCAGGCCGGAAAATGGCTGGGCAGCGGAAACGTACATTGCAGTGCTCCTTGCGCGGCGGCGTTCACAAGAGCAATCGATGCGGCAGGGTAGGATTCGGATGGCAGCCGCGACCTGGGCGGCGGCAATTTCGCCGGTCTGTCACAATCAATTCAATGACCACCGTTGCGCTGCCGCAATTCATCTACGGAACGGCGTGGAAAGAAGAACGCACTGCTGCGCTCACCGAGCTGGCTCTGCGCGCCGGCTTCCGCGCCATCGACACCGCCAACCAGCGGCGCCACTACTTCGAAGCCGCCGTCGGTGAAGCATTGCAGGCCGCCTGTGCTTCCGGAATCGTGCAACGCGAAGAGCTTTTCCTGCAGACGAAATTCACCTATCGCGGCGGGCAGGACCACCGCCTCCCCTACGATCCGGCGGCCTCCATCGGCGAGCAGGTGCGGCAATCGCTGCAAAGCTCGCTCGACCACTTGCGCACAACTTACCTCGATAGCTTCGTGCTGCACGGCCCCGCCTCAGGCTTCGGGTGGACCGCGACCGACACGGAAGCCTGGGCGGCAATGCGCCGCGCGCGCGACGCCGGCCGCGCACGAGCGCTCGGCGTAAGCAACGTTTCGTCGCATCACCTGGAGCAGATGCTTGCCCGCGAAAGCGAGCCGCCGCAATTCGTGCAGAACCGCTGCTTCGCGCGTTCAGGCTGGGACCGCGATGTGCGCGAGTTGTGCCGCGACCACGGCATCGCTTACCAGGGCTTCTCGCTGCTTACGGCAAATTCAGAAGTGGCGCACCATCGCGTGATTGCGGCGCTGGTGGAAAAGCTGGGCGCAAGCGCCGCGCAAATCGTATTTGCATTTGCCCGCGGCATCGGCATCGTGCCGCTCACCGGAACTTCCAGCCTCGACCACATGAAGCAGGACCTGGCCTCGCTTGGCCTCGAATTGCCGCAAGCCGCGATCGTTGAATTAGAGCGCGCCTTCGGCTAGAGCGGCATCGCGGGCGCGTCGCCGAGCCGCGCCAGCCGCCACTCGGAAGGCTCAACCCGAGCAAGCACCCAATCGCCGCGCAGCGCGTCTCCGCTGAAGAACAGGTGCATCCAGCCTTTCGCTTCGCTGCCTTCAACCAACTCCGCCGTGCCCTGGTCCACCATGGTTCCGCCGGCGCCCGGTTTTGCCTCAGTGGCGCCCGCTGCCTGGCGCTTCCGCGGCAGGCCGGCGTGAATCAGCCAGCATTGGGTTGCGTCGTGCATGGCGATGCGCAGCTCCAGGCCGCCGCGTCGCGTGCTCAAGGTAAACCGCCGGCGGCCGCCCTGCTCTGAACTGCGGCTCTTCGCTGCGGCTCCGGATGCCGCACGCATCACTTTGCCTGGCGGTGATACCTGCGCCGCAAAGGCCTCGGGAAGCTTCTGCTTCAGCTTCAGCACCGGCGCAAACAGGTCTCCCGCCTGGCTCACGCGCGCGATGGCAGCGTCAGCCAGCCAGTAAAGCTGCGAGGAATTGCCGGCAGCGAGGGCCGCCTGCAGTTCTTGCCATGCAACCGGCAGCGAGACGAATGGCCGGTGCAACTTGGCGCGCACCGAATACACGCCGACCGTGGTCTTGTAATCGGCGTTCTGGCTCCAATCGATAAACACTTTGTTCCTGCGCTCCGCCCGCGTCATCTCCGCAACAATCTCATCCGGATGTTCGCGGTGCAGCCATTCAGCCACGGCGCGCGCAAACGGCTGCGTGGCGGCATAGCTGGTGGGCGTGTTCAGCGGCGCATAAACCTGCACGCCGCGCGAGCCTGAAACTTTGGCGAACGAGCGTAACCCGAGCTGCTCAAGCAAATCGCGGAGCCGCAGCGCCACGCGCGCGCACGCAATGATGTTCACGCCTTCACCGGGATCAAGGTCAAACACCACTGCGGTCGGCTGCTCCACGGCCGGCGCCCTGGCGAGAAAAGGATGAATTTCAACTGCGCCCACGCTTGCCGCCCACAACAGCGTTCGACGGTCGGAGATCACGATGTAGCGAAATTCCCCTCCGCCGCCGCGCCGCGGCACCGCAAACTTGCGCACCCAGGCGGGCGTGAATGCCGGCGCATCTTTTTCGTAGAAGGCCGGGCCGGTGGTTTCGTCCGGATAGCGTTTAAGCGTCACCGGCCGGTCCTGGAGGTGCGGCAGCAGGTAGGGAGCCACGGCCTCGTAGTAGTCCATGAGGTGCTGCCTGGTGAAGCCGTGGTTACGAAAAATGATTCGGCCTGGGTTGCCGGCCGACGCTGCCTTAGCCTTCGCCTTCGCCACGCTGGAATGGATGCCGGATTCAGCCGCGGCGCTCGTTATCTGGCGCGCCTGCCGCCGGCGCTTCAGCTTGTGAGTTGGTTTAAAATAAGGGCAGCTTGCCCCGAAATTGGGACTCTATGAAGACGCTGAAACTTGCTGCTGCCCTATTGCTTACGCTGGCTTCCACCTTTTCCATTGCCGCCGATCTGGAGGCATTGCGCCCGCCCAAAGGCGACAAGGTCGCGTTGATCGTGTTTGAAGACCTGGAGTGCCCTGACTGCGCCCGCGCGCATCCGCTCGTGATTGAAGCCGCGCGCCGCTACAACATTCCGCTGGTCATTCACGACTTCCCGTTGCCCATGCATCCCTGGGCAATGGACGCCGCCGTGACCGCGCGCTACTTCGAAGCCAAGTCACCCGAGTTGGGCCGCGAATTCCGCAGCTACGTCTTTACTAATCAGCCGTCACTCGACGAGAACCCCAGCCTCTTCCACGCGCTGGCGCAGAAATTTGCCGCCGCGCACGGCGTGGCATTGCCTTTTGCCATCGATCCTAACGGTGAGATTCGCGCTGAAATCCAGAAGGACAAAGCGCTCGGCCAGCGCGTAGGCATTGAGCACACGCCCACCATCTATGTGGCCACCAACCAGACCGCCGGCCAGCCTGCCGTCGAAGTGGTCGACCGCAGCCAGTTGTACCAGATGATTGAGGCGGCTCAGCGCGCAACCGCCAATGAGCCTGGCCCCAAGAGCACCAAAAAGCCCGCCAGAACCAGCGCCAGCGCCAGGAAAAGCCAGGGCCAGTAATGGCGCAACCGCCGCCGCTGCCGAGGCCTGATCGCTGCGGCCGGCTAGGCTTTTAACTTCTCCAGCGCTTCAAACACGTCTTCGTTGGGCGGCACGTCCCTGATCTCGTAGTTCCTGCTGAAAGCGATCTTGCCCGCCTTGTCGATTACAAACACTGCGCGGCCACTTATCCCCGGCAAAAAGCCGCTATCGAGGAACACCCCATATTTCCGCGCCGCCTCGCCGTGCGGCCAGAAGTCGCTGACCAGCGGATAGCGCATGGTGCCGATTTCATAGCGCTGCCATGCGATATTGCAGAACACCGAATCCACCCCAATGCCCACGACCTGGGCATCGTAGCCGGCGAACTTTTCAAGGTTTGCATTGTACGCCGGCATTTGCTTGCCTCAAACCGGCGTGAACGCCAGCACATAAAACGCGAGGACCACATGCTTCTTGCCGCGGAAATCGCTGAGCTTGACGCGATGCCGTTCCTCGCCGGTGCAGCCAGGCAGATCAAAATCGGGCGCAGTTTCCCCGGCCTGTAAAATTGCCAAATCGTCACCTCGCAAAGAGCGGAAATTTTAGCATCCCGCTCGTTCCGCGCGGCCGTCCCACCTCGCGCCCTGCGGTTTCGATAAACTGTTTTGCCGGCCAAATTTGGATAACGAACCGGCGCGCCGCGCGCATCCAAATCTGATGGCCGAAGTGTGCTGCGCGTCTTTTGCGCAGGCTCGCACAGAGCTTGCCGAAGTTTTGCACTTTTGCCGGCGCCGCTCGTTGCTCGGCGAAAAGGAGCGTTATGCTGGGACTTAAGCCTTACAACTACCGCCGGTTCTCAAGCGACCTGCTGGCCAGGGATTTTGCCGCCTCGCGCCTGAACGTTGCCGGCCCCGAGCCCGGCGATCTGGCTCCCGATTTCGAAGCGCGCACCCTGGCCGGCGACCTGTTCAGCCTCA
>JAJPJZ010000004.1 GCA_021323935.1 Terriglobia bacterium
GGAGAGATGGCCGAGTGGCTGAAGGCGCACGCTTGGAAAGCGTGTATACGGGAAACCGTATCGTGGGTTCGAATCCCACTCTCTCCGCCATGGATTTCCTGATCGGCTTTTCCGGTTTGCTTCCCGACTAGCGGTTCGTACTCAGCCGGTCGGGCGTCGGCTTTGTCACGATTGTGCCGGTCGCATCGCCTTGTTGTGTGAGGCAGGTCGCCGCCCGAGAGTGATGCAAATTAAAGCTGCGAGCGAGTACGCCGCTGAAGCGTAAAGCGGGTATGTAACTGTCAGCTGGTATATGCAATCAGTTCCACCGCAGTTACCAAAAAACACATCCCAAACATTGCCAAGCCAAGTTTGTCCCTCCAGCCATTTTGTACTCCATGTCAGGATGTCGTAAACCAGGAAAACAAATGGAACCAGCCAGATCCACAGAGCCGCTTTCCTTGGAAATCGCCGATTTACAAGCCAGCCCAGCAGAAAACCTGCGAGTAAAACAAATGGCTCGAAGTCAAGAGCCGCCGATGCACGGCTACTGATCCTATCTAGCACTGGGACCAGAAACATCGCCACGGCTGTGCCAATCACGACGCCTCCAACGGTCGCAATGCAAAGGTTCAATAAGAACCATCCGATATCCAACTTCCTGGTTTTCATTCCGATGCATCCTTTAAGGTCTTGACTGCTACCAAACTGGCCGCTAGCCGTTTATCCTGTAATGGTCATTCGGTGCTGTAATGGGGCTGGTTTATTGTCCACCACCACAACCAATAAGACCAGCCCCCACCCCCGCCCCCAAAATTTCCGCCGCCACCGCCTCCGCCGCTCGAAACAGGTCGAGAAAAGACCTGCTGGTGACTGCACGGGTCGCTCTTATATTGGGGGAGGATCTGTCGGGCTGCGCCGAAGACGCAATTTGCCTCGTGCTTGTCGCAGTTGACCGTGAATGCTGTCTGGCTCGTGGGTATTGACAAGGCAGTTGCAAGCGAATCCTTTGCTGCCGTACCAGTGACAGTCACTGTCGTTTGTGAACCAGACGGCAAAGCACCAATGCCACCTGGGTCAACATTCACAACGGTTGTCACACGAGAGGCCAGTTCCGGTGGAACTGAGGCGAGGGTGGACTTTGTTATCTGCGCTCCGCCACTGAAGTGGTAAATCGTGATTGGGCCCGGATCGGCAGCGGCAGCAGTGAGCGCTTTGGTCATCGTGTCGCGGGCTGCGTTTGCTGTGCCGTGAGCATCTTTCCAAGTCTCCCACGCGCTCTGTGGCTTGTTTAGTCCTGAGAACGGGAAAACCGAGTCGGCACCGATGCTTTGAGCAAACGCTATCTGCTCCTTTGTCGCATCTGTTCCGGGGAAACCATGGTCGGAGCCCAATTGCAATACCGAACGACTGTCGCCCTTTGTTCAGATCGGCAATATATGACTGGCGGCTGACTGGCTGGATTCAATGGCCGAGTGCGGTTTGCCGGGATGCCGCAGGCAAGTGCGACGAGCAGGCGCGGGTTGGATTTCAGTGGATTCGACGGGGTGCTAGGTGGCGGCGTGGTGGCGCACGTCGGCGCCGCGGACCCAGAAGATCACGTCTTCGGCGATGTTGGTGGCGTGGTCGGCGACACGCTCGAGGTTGCGCGCAATCAACAGCGCATCCAGGGCCTGCTGGACGACCTCGGGACGGTCGTGCATGGCCTTGACCAGCGTGTGGAACATCTCGCGGTTCATGCGGTCCACGACGTCATCCATCTGCAGGACGGCCTGGGCCATTTCTGCGTCTGCGGCAATCAGGCTCTGGAGCGAACGGCGCACCATGCCTGACACTGCGCCGGCCATTCGCGGCAGGTCAATGGGCAACTCCGCTTCCGGCAACGAAACCGTGTTGATGACGCGCTCAGCGATGTTGACGGCCTGATCGCCGACGCGCTCCAGATCGGCGTTGATCTTCATGGCCGCAGTCACAAACCTGAGATCAACGGCCATGGGCTGCTGCATGGCGAGCAGGTCGAGCGCGAGCTCATCAATTTCGCGCTCCATCATGTTGATGGCCTGCTCGCCTTCAAGCACCAGCTGGCACAGCTTGAGTTCACGTTCCTGGTAAGCCTGTGTGGCGCGGTCGACGGCCTGCTCAGCCATGCCACTCATGGCCAGCAGCTTCTGCTTCAATTCATCGAGACCCTGCTGAAAGCGAGTGCGCATTATCCAAACCTGCCGGTGATGTAATCTTCGGTCCTTTTGTCGCGGGGCTTGGTGAAAATCACTTCGGTCTTGTCGAATTCCACCAGCTTGCCCATCAGGAAGAAGCCGGTGAACTCGGCGACGCGGGCGGCCTGCTGCATGTTATGCGTGACGATGACAATGGTGTAGTGCTCTTTGAGCTGGTAAATCAACTCTTCGATCTTCGCGGTGGAGATGGGGTCGAGGGCCGAGGCAGGCTCATCCATCAGCATGACTTCAGGCTCGACGGCGAGCGCGCGCGCAATGCACAGGCGCTGCTGCTGGCCGCCGGAAAGGCTGGCGCCCGATTTTTTCTTCAACTCGTCTTTGACTTCGTCCCACAGGGCGGCGTGGCGCAGCGAGCGCTCGACGGTTTCATCAAGCTGGCGGCGGTTGTGGATGCCGTTCAGCTTGAGCCCCGCGGCAACATTGTCATAGATAGACATGGTGGGAAACGGATTAGGTTTCTGGAACACCATGCCGACTTTGCGGCGGACCTCGACGGGCGAGCTGCCGTTGCCGTACACGTTGATGTTGCCCATCGTGACGGTGCCTTCGACGCGCGCGCCGGGCACAGTTTCGTGCATGCGATTGAGGCAGCGCACAAAGGTTGACTTGCCGCAGCCGGAAGGGCCGATGATGGCGGTGGCGTGGTTCGGGGGCACATCAATCGTGATGCTCTCAAGCGCCTGGCGCTCGCCAAACCAGGCACTCAGGTTTTGGACCTGTACGGGTGTTCCCATGGCTATGCTGCGCCCTTCAGCGCGCCTTTGCGCGCCACCACTCGCACCGCGGCGACGCTGCCGACGATGAGCGCGATCAGCACCAGCGCGCCCGCCCAGGCCTGCGTGTGCCATTCGTCAAAGGGCGAAGTGCCGTAGGTAAAAATCTGCAGCGGCAGGGCGGCGGTGGGCTGGTTTGTCCTGAAGTTCCAGTATTGGTTGCCGAAGGCGGTGAACATCAGGGGAGCGGTTTCGCCGGCGACCCGCGCAAAGGCCAGCATGATGCCGGTGATAATTCCCGACCGCGCCGTGGCCAGCACCACCGAGACGGTGGTGCGCCAGCGCTGCACGCCAAGTCCCCAGGCTGCTTCGCGGATGGAATGCGGCACCATCAGGAGCATTTGCTCGGTGGAGCGCGTGATGGTGGGCACCATCATGATGGCGAGCGCAATTGAGCCGGCAAAAAGCGAGAAATGTTTTTGCGGCACGACCACCAGGGCGTACACCGTCATTCCGATCACGATGGAAGGCACGCCGTTCAGCAGGTCAGCCGTGAAGCGGATGATGTTGCCGTAGCGGTTGCGCCCGTACTCGGAAAGAAATACTCCCGCGCCGATGCCGAGCGGAATTCCGATCACGCTGGCCAGCAGCAGAATCATGGCGGAGCCCACGATGGCGTTGGCCATTCCGCCGCCGACCACTCCCGGAGGCGCGGGCGTGTGGGTGAGAAATGCCCAGTTCAGCGATCCCACGCCTTGGTAAACCAGGTAAAAAAGAATGGCGAACAGGGGCGCAATCACCACGATGGCGGTGAGCGCCATGAGCGCGGTGGCAAGCCAATCGGCCAGCAGCCGGTTCCAACTGACGCCGGGATTACGCATTCACCCTCGCAGGCATTCCGCGTGTGACGCTCCACACCAGCAACTGCGCCAGCGCGTTCACCACCAGGGTGACGAGGAACAGCGCCAGGCCAATCTCGACGAGCGAGCTGAGGTAAAGATCGCCGGTGGCTTCAGTGAACTCATTGGCGATGACGCTGGCCAGGGTGTAGCCGGGCGCGAACAGGGATTTGGCAATTTGAGGCGTGTTGCCGATGACCATGGTGACGGCCATGGTTTCACCGA
>JAJPJZ010000302.1 GCA_021323935.1 Terriglobia bacterium
AAGCTGACCTTAATGGCGGAAGAGCCCTGGGGCGGGCTGACGCATCGGGTTACGATCCGCAGCCTGGAAGCAGGCAAGACTTACTACTTTCAGGCGGAATCGAACCAAGGCCAGGGCACGGGCACCAGGGCCGTGAGCGCCGTCCTCACCTTCCGCACTCGGGACGCGGCATTGCCGTAGCGGAGCTTCATTCGCGCGCGCACCAACTTCTTCCTCCAACTGCCGATTTTTGTCGCCGCCCCTCCCACGACACGCGCTGCGGCATCCGCGCAATTCATTCCGGCAGCCGCGAAATCTCTCCGCAACCCCAACTCGCGAATGCGCCTCGCGAATCTCGCTTCCGAATGGCCGGTGAAACATCAGTAAAATAAACATTCGAGGAACAGCGATGAGGATCGGTATCTTGACCGGTGGTGGCGATTGTCCCGGCCTGAACGCCGTTATTCGCGCGGCCGTGCGTAAGGGAATTTTTCATTACGGCGACGAGTTTGTGGGCTTCCTGGAAGGCTGGCGGGGCGTGGTGGAGAACATGACGATGCCGCTGGACCTGTCGGCCGTCGCCGGCATCCTGCCGCGCGGCGGCACCATCCTGCGCAGCTCGCGCACCAATCCCGGCAAGCACGAAGGCGGGCTTGAGCGTTGCGTCGAAACCCTGAACCGCAATGGCGTGGAGGTGCTGGTTGCAATCGGAGGCGATGACACGCAATCGGTGGCGATGAAGCTGCACGACCGCGGCGCGCGCATCGTGGGGGTTCCTAAAACCATCGATAACGACCTGAGCGGCACCGATTTTTGTTTTGGCTTTGACACTGCCGTGAGCATTGCGACCGAAGCCATCGATCGCGTGCACACCACTGCGGAAGCGCACAACCGCGTGATCGTGGTGGAGGTCATGGGCCGCGATTCCGGCTGGATCGCGATTTACAGCGGCATCGCCGGCGGCGCCGATGTCATCCTGATTCCGGAGCGGCCGTTCGACATCGATAACATTGCCGAGAGCCTTCGCCGGCGGCACGCGCGCGGCCGCTACTTCAGCATCGTGGTAGTGGCCGAAGGCGCGCGGTTTGCGCGCGAACTGGGCGCCGATGGCTCCCCGGTGGTGACGGCGCTGGCCAAGGATGAGTTTGGGCACGTGCGGCTGGGCGGCATCGGCAACGTGCTGGCGCGCGAAATTGAAAATCGCACCGGCTTTGAGACGCGCGCCGTGGTGCTGGGGCACATCCAGCGCGGCGGCTCGCCTACGGCGTTTGACCGCGTGCTGGCAACGCGCTACGGCATGGGCGCAATCGAGATGTTGCATGCCGGGGAATCAGGCTGCATGGTGGCGCTGCGCGGAACCCGGATTGTTTCGGTGCCGATGGCTGAGGCGCTGAAGAAGACGCGCCTGGTCGATAAAGACCTGATCAACGTGGCTGAAGGGCTGCAGTTCCCGGTAGCGGAAGCGGTGAGCAGGTAGGCATCGGTGTCCGTTGATAATTTCGATGGAACCCCGGCTCGTGATCTGAGCTTTTGAGCCACCGCTTATCCCGATAAGCAAAAGGCAAGCGGTATGCCTGCGTCTTACTGAGAAGAGGTTCACGAAACGTTTCAAGCGTGGCGGCCATCGTTTACAATTCTGAGTGCCAGTCAATCCTTGCTCGAAGTTTCCTGTTGAAAAAAGGCAAAGCGCTAGTCCGCGGTGCGGTTCGCCCTCTACATCGGTATTTCAGGGGCGGAAAGATCCGGCGTTTCCTCGAGATAATCGGCGAGACGGGCCGTGGCGGTCTCCTGGATGTCGGCGGCGGCTCCGGCATAAGTGACGAGTTCATTGATCTTTACAAGAAATTTGAGAGCGTGACTGTCGTAAATTTGTGTCCGCCCGAAATCGCGGTCCCAGGGGTGAAGGTTCGGGTGATAAAAGCGGATGGGCGCGATCTACCTTTTGCCGACGGATCTTTTGACTGGGTCTTTTCGAATGCAGTCATTGAACACGTTGGAGGATGGCAGGACCAGCAAAGATTCGCTGCCGAGATTCGGCGGGTAGCTTCCAAGGGCTATTTTGTAACCACGCCTAACCTGTATTTTCCGATAGAGCCTCACGCGTTGCTGCCCCTCTATCAGTTTTATCCGCCTAAGTTAAAGCGCCTCGCATTGCAGATTTCCCCTGGATATCTGAGCGAGGTGGAAGACATCAATTTGCTGACGAAAAGTCAAATGAAGTTGTTGTTTCCAGATGCAAACGTCACAGCGGTAAACGCTCGTAGCTCGTTGATTGCTTTCGCAAGTAGTAGAGTCAGCCGCGGTAGGTGACCTCGAGCGCAGTGCAATCGTCGTTGAGCGGGGTGGGACCGCAGAAGCCGCGCACCGCCTCAAAAATTCCTTCAAACGAATCGCCGTTCGATCCCACCGAGCGCTCCAGCCGTTCATCGCCAAACATTTCACCCTCGGCATTCTCGGCTTCGGTTACGCCATCGGTCACGATGAGGAAGCGGTCGCCGGGCGAGAGGCGGCAGCGCGACGTCTTGTAGCTGGCGATAGGCAGCAAGCCTACCGGCAGGTTGGCCTCAACTTCGCGATGCACGCCGTTTTTTGTGACTACGACCGGCTGCACGTGCCCGCAATTGATGTATTCCAGTTCGCCATCGTGGCTGAGGCGCGCGATGACGATGGTGGCGTATTTTTCGCCCAGGATTTTTTTGCAAAGGTACTTGTTGGCTGAATCGGCAATCTGGTCGAGCGTGAGCGAAGTCGCCAGCTGCGAATACACCATGCCTTGAACAATCGAGCCGAGCAGGGCCGCGGAGACGCCTTTGCCGGAGACGTCGCACACCACCAGGCCGAGGGCCGTATCGCCAATCTGCATAACGTCAAAAAAATCGCCTCCGATTTCGCGGCAGGGCAGGTTGCGCCCGCGCACCGCGGCGAACGGCACGTCAGGAATCGTGACCGCCATGAGCCGCTGCTGGATGCCGGCAGCGATGGCGAGTTCCTGTTGATACGCGCGGTTGGCGGTTTCGGCCTGGACCAGGTGCGCGTTCTCAACCAGGGCGGCGGCTTCAGTGGCGATGGCGCGCAGAATGTCGTGGCTTACGGCTGAAACTTCGCGCGAGGCAAAGCGGCTATCGAGGTAGAGCACGCCGCTGATCTCGGGCTCGGCGCCGGCGGCGACGCTGGTGCGCTGCACCTGCGGGCGGCGCAGCGGAATGGCGATCACGGTGCGCAGGTCGTAGGCCACGATGCTGTTGCGCGCCGAAAAATCGCTCATCTTGCTGGTATCGGTAATCAGGAATTCTGCGTTGCCCTTGAGGGCGTCATCCACGATGGAGTGCGAGAGCGTCTTGTCGTCAAGCAGCATTTCGCCGCGCGAATTGCGCCCCGCGGCCAGCCGCGCGCTGCCGTCGGGCTGCACCAGGAAGACGTATCCGCGCTCGGCGTGCGTGAGCCGCAACGTGGCCTCAACAAGCGTAACCAGCACTTCATCGAGCACGCCGGTGGTGTTCAGCTTGCGGGCAGCTTCGAGGAAAATCTTCATCTTCTCGAGGTCGCCGGCGGCGCTCGGCATGGCCATCTGCACGCCCGACATCTGGCTCAGGAACTCGCGCACGCCGCTGGTGGAGTGGCGCTCAGGATCGAAGATGGCGTAGGCAACGTCTTCAGCGCCAAAATCGATGCGGTCGTTGCGCTTGAGCTGGTGGCGCTGAATGCGCTCGCCGTTGACGTAGGTGCCGTGCTTGCTGCCGAGGTCCTGCAGGAACAACTTGGTGCCCTCGAGCACGATCTGCGCGTGCTCGCGCGAAATGCGCGGGTCAGAAATCACCAGGTCACGGTCGGTCTTGCGGCCGATGGTGAACGGCGTGCGCGAAATCGGCAGGTTCACTTCCTCGTGCCCCTGCACCACCACGAGCGTGGGCAAGCTGCCGCTCGAGATGCTGGTGGCAGGCGAAAACGAGCTCGAAATGATCCCTGAGGCGCCGGGCATTTGCGCCTTATCATCGCATATCTGCTGGGTTTCAAGCCGATTTGGTGCGCCTGCCCGCTTACAATGAATCTATGCGTTCCTGGCTGGTGCAGCTTAACAATGAAGTGGTGGAATGCCAACGGTGCGCGCGGCTGGTGGAGCACTGCCGGCAGGTGGCCCGCGAAAAGCGCCGCGCCTATCGCGACCAGGAATACTGGGGCAAGCCGGTGCCGGGTTTTGGCGACGCGAATGCCCGGGTCCTGATCCTGGGCCTGGCGCCGGGCGCGCACGGCTCAAACCGCACCGGCAGGCCCTTTACGGGGGACGGCTCGGGGAACTTCATGTATCCGGTGCTGCACCGCGCCGGCTTCGCGTCTCAGCCCACCGCCACGCACGTAGGAGACGGGCTGGAACTGCGCGACCTCTATATCACGGCCGCGGTGCGCTGCGCGCCGCCGCAAAACAAGCCCACGCCCCAGGAAATTCGCAATTGCTCGGCGTTCTTAGACCGCGAGATCGCCGGCCTGCAGAACGTTAAGGTCGCCGTCGCGCTCGGCAAGATCGGCTTTGACGCTTACCTCGATTACCTGAAACGGCGCGGCCTGTTGCAAACCAAAGCGGCATTTGTGTTCCGGCACGGCGCGCATTACCAAATGCCTGACGGCCGCATCCTGCTCGGGTCATACCATCCTTCGCTGCAGAACACCAATACCGGCAAGCTGACGGAGCAGATGTTCCTTGAAATTTTCAAGAAGGCGAAAATACTTGCCTGCGGCCAGGCTACAGCTTCAGCGAAACCGCAACCCCGTCGCGCAAAGGCAGGATCGTCGTAAACAGCTCGCGCGAGTTGTAGAGCTGCCGGTTATATTCGGCGATGATCTGGGCGCGCTTGTCTGAGCTTTTTTCCGGGTCGGCAACTTCGCCGCGCCACAGGACGTTATCGGTAATCAGCAATCCGCCGGTGCGCACGCGCGCCACTGCGAGCTTCAGCACGCGCAGGTAATCTTCTTTATCGACGTCGTTGAACACGATGTCGAAGCTGCCGGGCTTCTGTTCCGAAAGAATCTCAAGCGCGTCGCCCACGCACACGTCAATGCGGTCGGCGACTCCCGCCTGCTCGAAATAGCGTTGCGCCTCGGCGGCGTTCTTCCGGTCGCCATCGGTGTAGATAACGCGCCCGCCCGCGCCCACGGCGCGCGCCCACCAGATGGTGGAATATCCCACGGCCGAGCCCATTTCGAACACGCTCCGTGCCTTCAGCGTGAGGGCAAGCTGGTGCAGCACGCGGCCGACTGCCGGCCCGACAATGGGAATTTTGCGCGCCTGCGCTTCAGCCTCGATTTTGCGCAGCACTTCATCGCGCAGCGGAAGCGAGCTGTAAAGGTACCGCTCAACTGCGGGATACGTGATTTCAGCCATGAACGTCTTCTCTCCAGCGCGGTGCGCTCAGCCAATGGTTTCGCCGGGCTTCATCTCCAGCACTTCGATGCTGGTGTTGGCAATCAGCTTGCGCAACGCGTCAGGCGTGCCGGTCAGCACAGGAAAGGTCCCGAAGTGCATCGGAACCACGATTTTCGGTTGCAGCAGCTTGCAGGCATGCGCCGCCTCGCGCGGGCCCATGGTGAAGTGGTCGCCAATGGGCAGCATGACGATTTCGGGCGCGTACAGCTCGCGAATCAGCGTCATATCGCCGAACAGGCCGGTGTCGCCGGCGTGGTAAAGCCTTAGCCCGCTGCGGAATTCAAGCACGTAGCCGCAGGCCTCGCCGCCATAGATGATCTTGCCGTCATCAAGAATGCCGCAGGAGTGGTCGGCGTGCACCATCGTGACGTCAAACTTGCCCAGCTTCTGCGTGCCGCCCTTGTTCATGGCGGCGGCCTTCTTCACCCCTTTGGTTTCCATCCAGTTGCACAGCTCAAAGATGCCGACGACCTGCGAATTGTGCTCAGCGGCGATGGCGACGGCGTCGCCGATGTGGTCGAAGTGGCCATGGGTGCACAGCAGGATGTCGGCGCGCTTCACCTTCTTTTCGCGCTCCGGGCACGCCGGGTTCCCCATGATCCACGGATCAATGATTACGGTTTCACCGCCGGGCATCGTGATGCGGAAAGCAGCGTGCCCCAGCCACGTGATCTGCAGGCCGCGAAGGTCAATGTGCATAGGTCCTCGAACGCGAAGCCATGCGCCTGGCGCGCAGGGCGAAAGGACATTCTAATGGGGCGCCGCTGCCTGCGGGGGGACCGCGGGCCAGCAGCTTCGGCCGCCGCCGCGGCGCTTTGCCTCTGACAATCGGCGTGGTACAACTGTGCTGCTCATGAGCCGGTTACCTGTCCTTTTTTCGCGCGATCAAATTGCCAGGCGTGTGGATGAAATGGGCGCGCAGATCACCCGCGATTTTGCCGGCGAGCCGGTTATTTTCGTGGGCGTGCTGAAGGGCGCGAGCGTGTTCCTGAGCGACCTGGCGCGCCAGGTGGAGCTCGACGCCACCTTTGATTTCATCGGCGTCTCCAGCTACGGCAACGGCACCCGCTCGAGCGGCGAAGTGCGGCTCACTAAAGACCTTGACCAGAGCATCGGCCAGCGCAACGTGATCCTGGTTGAAGACATCCTGGATACCGGCCTGACGCTCAACTATCTGAAGAAGCTGCTTTCAGCCCACCAGCCAAAGGCGCTCCGCCTGGCTGCTCTGCTCGATAAGCCGGCGCGACGGCTGGAGCCGGTCGAAGCCGACTACGTCGGATTCAAAATTCCTGACCAGTTCGTGGTCGGCTACGGCATGGATTGCGCCGAGCGGTACCGCAACCTGCCCGATATTTGCATCCTTAACGAACCGTTAACCACATCTTAAGAGCCACAGCAGCTCCGCTTTTCGACCTTCAGCATCTAAAACTTAAACGGTTTTTCGATGGAGGAGAACGCTATGTGGAGCAAGATTCAGGCATTTGCCCTGGCATCGCTGCTGGTGTTTGGGTTCGGCAGCGCGCTGGCGCAAAAGTCGAACCAGGGCGGCTACGCGCCCGATGGCAACGCCAAGCGCATTTCGCCTTACGCGGGCCAGCAGTCAGACCAGGATCGCATCGCGCGCGAAGTGCGGCACCAGCTCGTCATGCTGCCGTACTACTCGGTTTTCGATGACCTGGCCTACAAAGTTGACGGCAGCACCGTGACGCTATACGGCGCAACCCTCGAGCCCGGACTGAAGCGCGACGCCGAAGCGGCAGTGAAGCACATCGAGGGCGTGGACAAAGTGGTGAACAACATCCAGGAGCTGCCGCCCTCGCCCATGGATGACCAGATTCGCCGCGCCGAGTTCCGCGCAATCTATGCCACCCCGCAACTGCAGAAGTACGGCTGGTACGCGGTGCAGGGCATCCACATCATCGTGGATAACGGCCACGTAACCCTCACGGGTGTGGTCGATAACCAGGCTGATAAGGACATCGCGAACCTGAAGGCGAATTCAGTTCCAAACGTCTTCAGCGTGACAAATGACCTGCAGGTGGCGAACAACCAGCGTGCCAGCAAGTAAAGCCAAATTCGCAAGCCAGGCCGCCCCGCGTGGGGCGGCCTTTTTTATTGCACGATTGCCGCGCAACATGCCGCTGCTTACAATAGAAGAACCTGTTCATCCTGATGAGACGCGCAGCCCTAGCCCTGGTTCTCCTGTTCAGCCTGCAATCCATCGCGGGCTTTGCCGGCGACAAGAAGTTCTGCGACCTCAGCTTCGTGGTTCTGAAAGACTCCACCGGCAAGCCAGTAAAGTACGCCAGCGTCATCCTGCACGGGGTTGATTCCAGAGGCCGGCAATTGCACGAGGGAATGCAGCTCAAGACCGACGGCGAAGGCCGCACCAGGGCCAGCGGCGTTCCTTACGGTAAGGTTCGCGTCCAGGTGATTGCCACCGGCCTGCAAACCTACGGCGAAGATTTTGATCTCAATGAGCCGGAGCGGGAGATCACAATCAAGCTGAAGCAGCCGCAAGGGCAGTACAGCATCTACGGCAACCCGCCAAGACAATAAATGCCAGGAAGCGAATGAACGCGCGGCTCGACATGCTGAAGCAGTTGGTCGATGAGCACCCGGGCGAGGCGTTTCCGCGATACGGATTGGCCGTGGAATATGCCAATCGCGGCGACATCGAGGCGGCGCTGCAGCAGTTCGCAAAATTGCTGGAGCAGCACCCCAACTACACGGCCGGCTATCAAATGTCAGCGCAAACCCTGTTGCGCGCCGGCCGCAGCGAAGAAGCCCGTGGAGTGCTGGCCGAAGGCATCGCCTCGGCGCGGCGCGAAGGCAACAGCAAGGCCGAAGGCGAGATGCAGGCCATGCTCGATGAAATGCAGTAGCGAAAGCCCTGAACGTCTCCCCGGCTAATCTGGCGTGAGCGCGTAGCCTTTCGTCTTCCAGTCGCGGTATCCGCCGTCAACCGAGATCACATTCTTGTAGCCCATCTTCTGCAGGTTGTCAGCCGAGAGCGCCGAGCGGAACCCGCCACCGCAATACAGGTATAACGGAGTGTTCGGGTCCGGAACGCGCGCTTCGATATCGCGCTCAATAATGCCCTTGCCCAGGTGAATAGACCCGGGGATGTGGTCGCGCGCGTACTCGCTTTCTTCGCGAACATCGACCACGACGATCGGCTCCTTGCGATCCAGCTTCTGCTTCAGATCATCGACCGTGCACTCGCGCACGCGGCTCTTCGCGTCGTTCACCAACTTCAGGAATCCAGGTGCATGTGCCATTTCAGCTCCGCGTCGTTCTATCCCATGCCGTGTACGTGCTCGGGCTCAATCTTGAGCAGAATGCGTTGCTCGCCCGGCTGCGCAAACGGATACTTGTCCTTGCCCAGGTACTTCTTGGCCATTTTGTCGATGTGCTTATCGGCGCCGCTTTCCGTCATCTCCGTCACCCGCCCGCGCACTTCAACGTAGCGGTAGGGATTATCAGGATCCACAAGCGTGACCGCGACCCGCGGATCGCGCTGCACGTTCTTGTGCTTCTGCCGGCCTTTCGCCGTGTTGATCAGGATCCTGCCGCCTTCCGCATCAACCCAAACCGGCGTGACCTGCGGCTGCCCGTTAGGCATGATCGTACCGAACATGGCAAACGTCTTCTTATGAACAATGTCGCCGTACTTCTCCGGAATCGAAGCCATTTCGCATCCCCCGTCCTTCGCCACCCCAGCGCCGGCGCTTTGTGGGCGCGTTGCTTGAATTGACGAACCAGCGATTCTACGCCTGAGTTATCATCGCCGTCATGATCGCGGTGTTGAGCGGCGGCACGGGTGGGGCAAAGTTTATCCAGGGGCTGGCGCAGGCGCTCGCCTCCGGCAACGCCGACGGCAAACTCGCGCCCGGCCAGCTCTCCATCATCGTCAACACGGGCGATGATTTGACCTGGTGGGGGCTGCACGTCTCTCCCGATCTCGATTCCGTTATGTACGGCCTGGCCGGCATGTTAAGCCGCGAGCGAGGGTGGGGAATTGAAGGTGAAACGTTTGCCTGCCTTGAAGCCGCCGGGCGGCTCGGCCTGCCAACCTGGTTCCAACTCGGCGATCGCGATCTCGCCTTGCACCTTGCCCGCACCGAACTGCTGCGCTCAGGCAAGACGCTTTCAGAAGCGACGGCAGACCTCGGGCATCGGCTCGGCATTGCTGCGGCGGTCCTGCCGATGACCGACGCCCGGGTTGAAACTCGCGTGCGCACCTCCGCAGGAGAGCTGCACTTCCAGGAATATTTTGTGCGCGAGCGCCATCGCCCCGAGCCCCTGGCCGTTAGGTTTGCAGGCGTCGAGAAATCGCAGCCCGCTCCCGGCGTGTTGGCCGCCATTGCTGCGGCTGAAGCCATCGTGATTGCGCCGAGCAATCCCATCACCAGCATCGGCCCGATATTGGCGGTTCCGGGCATCCGCGCTGCGCTGCGCCGGACCACGGCGCCGGTGGCCGCCATCAGCCCGATTATCGACGGTGCTGCCGTATCCGGGCCGGC
>JAJPJZ010000220.1 GCA_021323935.1 Terriglobia bacterium
CGCCTTGGCCAGGTCCACCGGCGTTAAGCCGCCCAATCCCCATAGTGACGCTCTTGCTGCCATCGCAACCTCTCATCTGCGCGAGCCGGCCAGGTGCCGCGCGTGCTGCTGCCGCGCGTCTGCTCTGCTGTTTGTGTGTTTTATTTACGGTAAAGATGAGGTGCGCGCTGGGGCGGTTGTGCGCCCCGGCGGGTATGCAGCGCCTGGTCGGCAGCTCAGCAGAAGGCGATTGAAGTTAAAGGACTAAAGCGATTTGCGGCGCCGGCGAAGCGCAAGCGCCAGCAGGCCCGCTCCCGAAAGCGCCAGTGAAGCAGGTTCCGGTACTCCCACGCCTGGGCCGTTCGTCGGCACGGTTGCGGGAGTTTCGGTCAGCCTTACATTATCGAAATCGGTCTGCCAGGTATTCACGCCCAGCACAATTGAGAGCGTCTGGCCGGCCAGCGGATCATTGGCTCCGGCCGTATATGTGAGCGACGACGTTAGCCAGGTGCCGGGAGCAGGATGCAGGCTGCTGTTGTCCGCAGCCACGATGGTGTTGCCGGCCATCAGGTAAACGTAATAATTGATCGGAGTGTCGTCGGTGCGCTGCGCCACATCGACCTGCAGGTTGTAAGTGGCCCCGCTTTGCAGCGTCGCGTTCAGCGCCTGCTGAACGTAGCCAAAATTCACCCACAGAACGTCATTGCCGTCGGTGGCGCCGCTCGGCAGGCTGGTGGGCGACGGCATGTATTCGCCCGCGCCGCCGGTCACCGAACCCGGCCACCCCGGAGCGTACGAAATCCACGTGCCGGTCGAGTCGCCGTTCTGGCCGGGCGCATTGCCCAGGCTCAGGATCGGGATCTCAAAACTGGGATTTTGCACCGCGATGCTGTCGGCGAATGCCTGGTAGGTGCCAAACACCAGCAGCAGCACACATGCAGAGTTGACGAGGCGCAAAGGGCAGAGCTCCAATCAGAATTTCTTATGCGCTGCTGGTAAGAGCACGAGAGTAGCCAAACCCATCCAGCCCGGTGCCGAAGTAGTCAGTAGGTAAGTTGCTGAAAGCAATCCCGCGCTGGCCGAGATTTCCGCGTTCCACTTTGGTGCAACTAATTTGTGTGCAAGCGTTTGCGCAGAAGGAAAGGGCATTCGCCCCCTTTCCCAAAAAGGCACTTTGCCCGCGGCCACGGCGCCAGGTGGCTCCCGCGGCAGCAATTGCGATAAGCTGCCGCTGCTTGCCTCGCAATTTCTCAAACGTCACGCACCAGCCGGCGAAGTTCAGGCGCGCTCTCTTGGCCTGGTATGACGCCAACAAGCGCTCCTTGCCCTGGCGCTTGAGCCATGATCCTTACCGCGTTTGGATTTCAGAAATCATGCTGCAGCAGACGCGCGTCAGCGTGGTCGCGCCCTATTACCGTCGCTTCATGCGTCGCTTTCCTCGCGTCAAGGCGCTGGCGCGCTCGCGGCTGGAGGCCGTCCTGGCCTGCTGGAGCGGCCTGGGGTACTACCGGCGCGCCCGCCACTTGCACGCTGCCGCCCGCAAAATTGTGTTGCTCGGTAAATTTCCGCGCAGCAGCGCCGAACTACTCCAGCTTCCCGGAATTGGCCGCTACACCGCCGGCGCCATTGCCAGCATTGCGTTTGCCGAGCCGGTCGCCGCCGTCGATGGCAACGCCGAGCGCGTGCTGTCACGCCTGGCCGGGCGGCCGCTCACCCACAGCGACGCCTGGAAGGTCGCCACCCACGTTCTGAGCCGCAGGCGCCCCGGCGACTTCAACCAGGCAATCATGGAACTGGGGGCGCTGATCTGCACGCCCCGAACTCCGCAATGCTCTCTATGTCCGGTAGCCGGCTTTTGCGGCACTCGCGGTGAACAGCGCGCGCACAAGCCCGCCCCGCGATCGCGCCGCAGCGTGGCTTACCTGGTTGCTGAGAAGAGCGGCCGCCTCCTGATGGTTCGGCGCAGCGCCGGCGCCGGCGTCATGGCAGGAATGTGGGAGTTTCCCGAAGCCGAGCCCGCCTTTATAGGCGCGCATGGCCCCGACCTCCGACTGCGGCACGCAATCATGAACACCGATTACGAAGTTGCCGTGTACCGGGCCGCCAGCGCTTCTTCACTGGACTCTGCAGGCGTACCTGAGGGGGCGTGCTGGATTTCTAAACGGCGGCTGCCGCAGCTTCCGCTCACCGGCCTGGCAAGGAAAATTATGCGGGCGATGGAAGGCGCCAACCAGCAGGCGCACGCAGCCAATCGTGCGGATGAAGAATTGAAGCGGCTGTGTTTGCCTGCGCTTACGAACTAAGCGTCAAGCAATGCTTCAGGAAAGCGGAGGTTGCACTTGGCCAGTGCGCGGTTCAGCAGGTGCTCAATCTCGCCCTCGTTCACGTTCTTGGCCATGGCCAGTTCGTTGACTAGCAGGAAGCGGGCGCGCTCCAGCATTTTCTTTTCCCGGAACGAAAGCGGCTTCGATTGGTTGAGCAGCAGCAGGTTCTTGAGCACTGCCGCTACATCAAGCAGCGAGCCGGTGCGCATGCGCTCTGAATTTTCCTTGAAGCGCTCTTTCCAGTCGGCGTGGGTGTCAGCCGCCGCAATTCCCAGGTAATCAAGGATTTTGTTGATTTCAGCGTTCCGCACCACGCGCCGCAGGCCAACGTTGTCGGCGCTGTGAAACGGCACCATGACCCGCAGGCTGCTGGCAGCGATCTTCAGCAGGTAAAAGCTTTCAGTGCTGATGCCGTTTGACCGGTTGCTGATTTGTTCGATTATGCCTACGCCGTGATTGGGATAAACGACCTTATCCCCGACCTGAAAAGCCATGCTGCTCATGCGCTGGCCACCCCATTTGTGGAAGGAACGCTGGACTGGAACTAACAGCATTATAAGGCAAATCGCCGGGCCGGTCAATGCGGGCTGTCCCTGGGCCCGCCGGCTGAAAAGCGCTCCTGATGCGCCAAAATGCGCAATGGAGACCGCTTTTGCGCGATTTGAAGGCCATAGAGCCGCAGGCTGTTAGGATAGGCAACGCCGGTTTATTATTGACTTTTGCGCCGCCGCTGCTGATCTTGATGTCCGCCCAACAGTTTCGCGGGCGCACTGCAAACCGAGCAGCCGCCGGCCAGATATTTGCCATGCCTGAGCACATTCGCAAGAAGATCCAGGAAGAGATTGACGCGCTCGAGCACGAGCTGAACCATGAGCTGCCCAAGGAGCTCAAGAAGGCGGTGGCGCTCGGCGACCTGAGCGAAAATGCCGAGTACCACATGGCCAAGCAGCGGCAGGAATTTGTGCGCGCCCGGCTGGGCCAGCTCAAGAAACGCATGGGTGAGCTTTCGCTCGTCAATATCAGCAACATTCCCCGCGATCGCGCCGGGCTGGGCTCTGAAGTAACGATTTACGATTCAACCAAGGACGAAGAAATCGTCTACCACCTGGTGACCAGCGAAGAATCCGACGTCACGACGGGCAGGATTTCAACCACGTCGCCTATCGGGCGCGGCATCATGGGCAAGAAAAAGGGCGATACGTTTACTATCGTTACGCCCAGCGGCAAGCGCGAAATGGAAGTGCTGAAGCTGAAGACCATCCACGACCTGGCTCAGGCCGAGTAAGCGGGCCGGAGCTTTGCGGCGGTTGATCGATCTGGAAGCTGAACTGGCAGCAGTTTTGTGCGCGGAAGCGCACATCACGTAACACGCGTATCACTTAGATCACCATGACTTGGACTAGCGCGTTTGGCAGGGCGTGCGGGTGGCTGCTGCGCCGCATCGTGCACGGCTTGGCGCTGACGCGCATCTCGCCTAATGCGCTCACGTTTTTCGGCCTGGTCATCAACACCGGCGCGGCCGTGCTGTTCGGGTTCGCCGGCGCCGACAACCAGGCGCGCATGTTTCGCTGGGCCGCGCTCACCATCATCGGCGCAGGCATCTTTGACATGGTCGATGGCCGGGTGGCGCGCGCCACCGGGCAGGTGACGCGGTTTGGTGCATTTTTCGATTCCGTCATCGACCGCTACAGCGACCTGGCGCTGTTTTTCGGTCTGCTGGTTTACTACGCCCGGGCTAAGCGCTTCTTTTACATCGTGCTGGTGGCCGTGGTCATGACCGGCTCCGTAATGGTCAGCTACACCCGCGCCC
>JAJPJZ010000169.1 GCA_021323935.1 Terriglobia bacterium
CGATTTTATTTTTGCCGTCCTCGTTCCCGCCTGCGTGCGCCGGGCGCAATCGCAACGCCCTTCTCACCGCCGGCGCCGGCGTTCTCGAAATCTGGGCGTGCTCGGGACGACCGGGCGCCGGCGGCTTGGCGGTGTTTCAAAGTCCGCACCCAGCCAACGTCTTGACGTGCGCGTGATCCGATGTAAAATTCTCGGCTCGTAATACTTCGCCGGCGCGCGCTTCATATTTGCGGTTTAAGGATCTTGGCTTACTAAATGTCCCGGTTAGGAGTGGTGCTTTTTCAACTCGGCGGCCCCGACACGCTCGATGCCATCGAGCCGTTTCTTTACAATCTGTTCTGCGATCCCGACATTATTGATTTTCCCTTCGCCCGCCTGGGCCGCAAGCCGCTGGCCAAGCTCATCTCCACCGCCCGCGCCAGGAAGGTCCAACACCACTATGCGGTGATCGGCAACGGATCGCCCATCCGGCGCCACACCGAACATCAGGCGCGGCTGCTTGAGGCAGAACTGCGCGAGAGCGGCGTGGATGCCACCTGCGCGGTGGCGATGCGCTACTGGCATCCCTTTACCGATGAAGCCATTGACCGCCTGGAAGCTGCCGGATGCGATGAATACGTCCTGCTGCCGCTCTACCCGCAATACTCATTTACCACCACCGGCAGCAGCCTGAACGAATGGACGCGCGCGCTGGCGCAGCGCGGCCTGGGCCGGCAGTGCTACACCATCAACGATTTCTACAAGAACGATCTTTATCTTGCTGCCGCGGTCGAGCGCGTGGATGAAGCCCTGACTCGCATGGCGGAAGCCGGCGCCTGGCCGCAGGACGATGTCGAGCTGGTCTTCAGCGCGCACAGCGTGCCGCTTTCGGTCATCGAGCGCGGCGACCCCTACCAGCAGCAAATTGAAGAAACGGTGGCGCTGGTGCTTCAGCGCGGAGGCTGGCCGTTACGCCATCGCCTCTGCTACCAAAGCAAAGTGGGCGCCAGCAAGTGGTTGCAGCCATCGCTGCGCTCTACGGTTCGCAAACTCGGCGCGGCCGGGATCAAGCGCGTTTGCGTGGTGCCGATCTCGTTCGTTTCCGACCACGTTGAAACACTCGGTGAAATTAACCATGAAGCTCGTGAGTTGGCGGCAAGCGTCGGCATTGAACAATTTGAAATGGCGGCCGGCCTGAATGGATCGCCGCTGTTCATTGCCGCGCTTGTTCAGCTTGTAAGGCAGGCAATTGGTGTTCAAGCAGAGGATGAACGGCTGATTGCAGCAGATTGAACTGAAAGCCTGGCCAGGGGCCAGGGCGCCAACGGCTTCTTTGAGGAAAAATGGCTGATCAAACCGTCGTGACTGGAGTGCAGGGCGGGCTGCCGAATCTGCCGCGCAAGGCGCTGAACAACTCAGTGATTGCGGCAGAGCAGGCATATCGCAAGCGCAAGGGCCTGCCCGCGCTCTCGCCCGAAGAGATCTACTGCCTGAAGCAGGGCATTCCCATGCCGTGGGAACCCGGCGGGACTATGCCGGATCCGGCCGCGGTAGCGGCTGAACTTGGCGAGGCCTCGGCCGTGGCGCCTGCAGGCTCCGGGCAAGGCGGCGCCGGGCAAGCTGCGCAAAACGCAGTTCCGGCCGGCGCGCTGCCCACGCAGAATGCCGCTCCGGCGGCCGACGTGGCGCTTTCAAATATCCAGGGCGGACTGCCCAACCTGCCGCGCAAGGCGCTGAACAATTCCGTGATCTCAGCCGAGCAGGCCTATAGAAAGAAGAAAGGCCTGGCGCCGCTGAGCAACGCCGAAATCTATTGCCTGAAGCAAGGCATTCCGATGCCGTGGGAGCCGGGCGGCACGATGCCTGATGCGGCAGCGGTTGCCGCTTCGATGGGCGCCGCGCCTGCCGCTGCGGCTCAAGCGCCGGCTGCGGCAAAGGCTGCGACCGCGTCCGCGGCTCCGGCGGCGCGCCCGGTTGTGGGCACCGGCCCGGCACTCACTCGCACAGGCGTGGCCACCAAGTACGTTGGTTCGCCTGCGGTCGGAACTTCGCAGGCTGCCGCCGCGGGCGGAGTTGCAACCCAGGGCCAGATCGGGCTCGATATCGATCGCACGCGCCGCCGCCTGGTGTGGAGCTGCGTTGCCGCATTTCTGGCGGCGTGGCTGCTGGCTTTCTTCCGTTTCTTTTTGCCGCGAACCATTTTTGAGCCCAACACAGTTTTCAAGATCGGCTACCCGTCGGATTACGCCATCGGCGTTGACACCAAGTTCCAGCAAAAATTCCGCATCTGGGTGGATCGCACGCCCGACCGCCTGTTCGTAATCTATGCGCGCTGCACCCACCTGGGCTGCACTCCTGACTGGAAGCCGGCTGAGAACAAGTTCAAATGCCCGTGCCACGGGTCAGGGTACGACTCGGAAGGAATCAACTTTGAAGGGCCGGCGCCCCGGCCGATGGATCGCGCCAAGGTTTCGCTCGATCCCACCGGGCAGATCGTGGTGGATACCAGCAAGCTGTATCAGCAGCCGAAAGGTCAGCCGACGCAGTTCAACGATCAAGGCGCGTTTATCAACCTCGGGTAACGGCGATTGGCCAATGGCGACGCCACTGGCCCAGAACATGACGTGAGCTTTTCCGGCCGGCGGCAGCAGCCGCAGGCCAAAGGCGGTAACAGGTGGCTGACGAAATCAAGTCCGATCAGAAGACCAGCGCGGCTTCGGGCAACGGCGCCAGCGGAAACGGCGCCAACGGCAGCAAGATCAAGACGGCGATTACGGCGCTGCGCGAAGACGCCAAGACGCTTCCCGATGAGATGAAGGTCAAGGTCAAGGAGCAGGTCAAAGACCTGGAAGACCCGACCAAGACCCAGCTCTATACCTCGGTGTTCCGCCACAAGCACGACGACACGCCACGCAACCGCGCGCTGGGGGTGCTTTCTAACGTCTTCCTGCACCTGCATCCGGCCAAGATCAACCGCGATGCGGTGGCTTACAACTACACC
>JAJPJZ010000140.1 GCA_021323935.1 Terriglobia bacterium
AAAGTTCTACCTGGCGAAGGCCGTGAAGGATTCGATCGCGCCAAAGAAAGCCTAGTTCAGGCCATAATTTTCTGAGAGGGCCGAATCCCCGGCCCTCTTTCATTTTTTGCGGCGGTTTTCCAGCAGGTCAGCGAGAACAACAAACTCGCCGGCCTTTTGACTGCTATTGCTCGCCGGCAGTTGGCGCCTGTGCCGGCATTTTCCGCCCGGCATCCAGGTGGTCCCAGTTCATCAGCGCGTTGAACACCAGCATGTATGTGCCTTGCGTCTGCTCGCGCCACATCGGATTATTGGCGAACAACACCACGTGGCCTTTGCCGTGCGGCGCATCCACGACGGCAGGTTTCTCGGCGACATTGGCAGCGCCTTCCATCATTCCGCTCAGCATCAGGTCGCGCTCGGGCGCAAATCGCACCACTACGCGCGGAAATTCCTGCGCGGAAGGCAGCAGCGGCCCTTGCGCCTCGCGCATTTCGTCAGGAATATACAGCTCCTGTTCCGCGGTCGTGCGATGCGGCCCGGGCTCCGGCGGCTGATACGGACGGCCCTGGATCACGTCAGGATCGGTCAGGGTTCCGCGGCCGCTGGCGCGGCCCGTCGGACCTTCCGTGCCCGGCCCACCCGGGCCTCCGCCGCCTGGCCCGCCTCCACCCGTAAAGCCCACGCGCATGGTCGTTGGACCGTGATAGTAGAGGTAAAGGCGGCTGTCGTATCCGTAGGCGATCGGGCTGGTGAGGTCTTCAACACTTGAGAGCACGACGCTGCCGGGCGCGTTCAGGTTCGTGGGCTCCGATACTGAAACCATCTCGGTCATGCCGCCCTGCACCGGCAGCGCCATGGAAGAGGTCACGGCGATCAGCAGGCCTCCCTGGCTGACGAACTTCTCCAGGTTGGCAACGCCGCTGAACCCGAGGCCGCCGCGCATGTCGTCAGTGGAGTCAAGGCCGGGAGCAACCAGGTTGGGCGTTTCAGGCGTGTTCTTCCACGGCATGGGATTGCCGCGCATCGGGATGCCGCGAACCATGGCGGCAAACCCGCCGCCCATGGGCGGAGCAATGATCACGTCAAACTTGTCGCGCAGGTTAGCGGTCTCGCGAATTGCGGTGTCGGCGATGTAGGTGTATGGCACCTTCCATTTATCCATGGCCATGCGGAACCAGCCGTCCTGCTGCGTCGAGCGCCAGTCATGCATGAGCGCGATGCGCGGCGTGGTTAGCGCATGCGTCCTGACCTGGAGATCACCGGCTGAATACGTCGAGAGCCCCAGCTCTTTGGCGGCCTGCTGCGCGGTTGCGTTGTCGCTGCGAACGATCAGCGCGCCGGCGCGAAAGCTGTGGCCTGCGGCGTTGAATGGCGCCTCGGCAAGTTCGAGCCTGGCATTCGCCAGCCGGAAGCGCAGCGTGGCCAGCGCGTTCTCCGCGTTGTTCTCGACGATGAGCACCGGCCCCGAGCCGCCCTGCGCCGCCGGCGGACGAATCTCGCCGTCAATCTTGGTCATGGGCTTATCGAGAATCGCCGTATCCAGCACGCGCAACGCGCGGACGTTATGCAATGCGCTCAGCGTCCAGCCGGTGTCGTCGTAGCTGCGCGGATCGCGCGGGTTGTAATACTGCGTGTCGAGCACCTGGTCCGCCAGGCGGCTATAAGGCTGGTCCATGCGGATGACGTAGCTGCCCGCCGGAATCACGGTGTCGCGCACCGGCGGCCCGGCCTCGCGCTGGGCGCCAGGACCTGCTTGCGCGCCGCCGCGCATGGGGCCGCCATTGGGCCGCTCTGTTGCGCTTTCAGTCCTGCGCGCCGAGGGCTCACCCTGCGCGTTCTCACGATTTTCGGCGGAGCGTGCGTCGCCGCCGCCCATCGGAGTGGGCGCACGCATCGGCGCCGGCTCATACGCGCCGACGTGGAACTCGGCGGTGGTGCGATGCACCTCAACGCCCTGCCGCTTGAGCAGGTTCAGCAGGTCAGCCTGCTGCCCGGGGCGAGGATCATCAGCCGGCAGCACCCATGCCGCCGGGCCTTCCGTCCGCCCTTTGGCAACCGCGCGCCTGCTCTTCAAGTAAAAATTCGTCAGGTAGCGCTCGTGATTCGTAGCGACGTTGCTCATGCCGAACAAAATCGCGCTCTCCTGCATGTTGATGTTGTTGCGCGCGCTCCACGTCACCTTGGGCAGCGGCGGGTTTGGCCGGTACCATTCGCGGCTGGTATCGGGTGGCCGCAGCGTGCGCTCCCGCGTATCGGCGCCGCCGTTGCCGAAGGTTTCGTAAAACCGGCCAAGGCTGTTGTGGTTGAAAGCGATCGAAAGCATGTAGTTCGGCCCCCAGCCATCGAAGAAGCCGTGCGTCCACACCCCGATGATGCCGCGCTTGGTGAGCTCATCGATTTCGTAGTATGCCATCTCGTGCCACTCGCCCAGCAGGATGGGATCAACCCAGGCGTTGTATGGCCCGGTGCCCGTCATGATGTAGAGATACGGAACCGATTCATGCAGGTCGTGCATCACGGTGGGGTGGTAGTCGAGGAAGCCGCGCATCACGTATTGCGAAAGCGCCAGCGATTCGCCCAGGTTGTCGCGATTGTTGTCGTGCGAAACGTAGTGGCCCCACCACACCAGCGGGTACGGGTTCGCCTCGCGATGATGGGTGTGATAGGTGTACAGATCGACCATGCGGTCGCGGCCATCAACTTCAGTCGCGGGCGTGATCAGCACGATGGCGTTCTTGCGGATGTTCTGGATGAACGGGGTTTCTTCGACTGCCAGCCGGTACGCGAGCTCCATCAACATTTCAGGCGAGCCGGTTTCGGGCGAGTGGATGCTGCCCAGCGCCCAGTAGAACGGCTTGCCTTCGGTGATCAGCTTCTGCGCGTCGGCGTCGTTCAGCGTGCGCGGGTCGGCAAGCTTCGCGGTGATTTCCTTGTAATGATCAAGTTGCGCCAGGTTCTGCTCGTCGCTTACCGCTACGACCAGCGCTTCGCGTCCTTCTTCGCTCTTGCCCAGCGTGAATACCTTGACCCGCGGGCTCTTTGAGGCCAGCAGCCGGAAGTAAGCGTTGATTTCGGCAACGTGATCGAGCACGCCCGGCGCGCCGATGATGTGGTGCAGCGCCACATCGGGCGCGGGCACACACGAGCTCCACGGCAGGTGGTCCACTAGCTCGGTGATGAAGAAGTTTTCATGGTGCGGGCCGTACGTGGTGAACTGCCTGATCTGCCGCGTGTAATCGGCATCGTCTTTGGTTTCGCAGTGCTGTGCAGTTTGCGCCGCGGCGGTGATGGCCAGAAGGAAGATACCGACGACTGGGAAAAGTGCTCTACGCATTTCCAGGCTGCTCCAGGTTGGAATTACCGAACGAACCGGCGGGTCAGAACAAAAAGAGCGCGATTATATCAGCGCGGGCGCGGTTTATTGGCCGTTGACCACGCGGTCAGCCACCAGCGCGGCGTCGCGGGCAGCGCGAACATCGTGGATGCGGACCACATGCGCGCCGCGCAAAATGCACGCGGTCACGGCGGCGAGCGTGCCAAACAGCCGCTCCTGCGGGGGAACGTCATCCGTCCCTCTTCCTTCCGCCAGTGCTTTGCCGATGAAGCCTTTTCTCGATGGGCCGGCCAGCAATGGAAACTTCAACTGCGCGAACTCGTCGAATCTGGCCAGCATCTCGTAGTTCTCGTCCATGCCTTTGCCGAAACCGAATCCGGGATCGAGCACGATCGATTCGCGGGCGATCCCTGCATCGATCGCCTTTCCGGCGACCTTCGCAAGCCCGCTCTTTAACGAGCTGATCAGGTCGCGCTGCTTTGGCTGCGACTTCCACTCCTCGGGCCGGCCTCGGGTGTGGTTCAGCACCACGCCGCACCGCGTCGCCGCCATGGCCGCCAGCATTGCGTCATCCCAGCCGCCGCCGCTCACGTCGTTCACAATTTCAGCGCCCGCCTCAACCGCCGCCCGCGCGACGCACGCCTTGTAGGTATCGACGGAAATGATGGCTTCAGGTCTCTGCTTCAGCACGCCCGCAAGCACCGGCAGGATGCGGCGCAGCTCTTCGCCTTCAGGCACCGCGCCCGACTGACCCACGGCGGCGCCGGGGCGGGTAGATTCGCCGCCGATATCGAGAATGTCGGCACCTTGGCCAAAAAGATGGAGGGCGTGATCGATCGCTTTGTGATGATCGAAGTGGTCGCCGCCATCGGAAAATGAATCGGGCGTAACGTTCACCACGCCCATCAGCAGCGTGCGCGCGCCCAGTTCGAGCGAGCGCGTTTTCAGCCGCCACGTGAATGCGCTTCTCACAGGGGGGGCACGATTCCGCCGCGCGCCACGGGCATCGCGACCATGAACTCAGCGTTGTCTATGCTGCGGCGATTCATCTGCCTGCCGACTCGTGCGGCTTGAGTATTTCTTTTGCAGTACGTTTGCTGCTTTCTTCGGCGGCCAATTAGCCCGCGGCTTACCTTGTCATGGGTTGACCAGCGGCGCCATGCGTCAGGCCATCTTTGAATACGGCGCCATCTTTCATCACGAACCCCACATTTTCCATCAGCTTGATGTCGCGCACCGGGTCGCCTTGAATGGCAATCACGTCGGCGTATGCGCCCGGCGCAATCACTCCCAGCTTGCCTTGCTCATCGAGCATGACGGCCGGAACCGACGTAGCCGACTTGATGGCCTGCATCGGCTGCATGCCGTATTCCACCATCTTCACGAACTCGGCCGCGATCGGGTCGGTCCAGGGAAAGCCGCCAACATCGGTGCCGAAGACAATTTTCACCCCGGCCGCCAGAGCCTTCTTGAATGAGGCTTCGTGGATGGCGGCGCGCTTGCGGTCGCGCTGTCCATCCGGCGTGTTCGCCGGCGCCCACCAGTAGAAATACGGAATGATGGTTGGACAATACCAGGTGCCTTGTTTCAGCATCTGCTGAATTTGCGCGTCGGTGATGTCCAGTCCATGTTCGATGGAATCGCAGCCGCCATCGAGCGCGCGCTGCAGCCCGATTCCGTTGTAGGCGTGGCACGCTACCTTCTTCTTCCAGCCGTGGGCCTCATCCACCACCGCCTTCAGCTCTTCTACGGTCAGCGTGGGCTGCGAAACCAGGTTCCCGTTCGCATCCACCCAGGAGCGGTGCGTCATATACACCTTGATCCAGTCGGCGCCGTGGTCAAGCTGCTCGCGCGCGATCTTGCGCAGCTCCACCGGACCATCGCCGAGCTGTGCGCCTTTCGGAATGGAAATTTCAGGCGCATACCCTTCAGGGTTGTACCCGCCGGTGGTCGAGATGGCGCGGGTCGAAGCGAAAATGCGCGGCCCGGGAATGTAGCCCTCGTTCACCGCCATCTTCAGGCCAACATCGCCGTACCCGGCACCTTCGGTCTCGAGATCGCGGACCGTCGTGAAGCCCTGCTCCAGTGCGCGCCGCGCCGAAATCGTCGCTCGCGCCGCACGGTACGCGATGGGAAACTTCAATATCTGTACGTCGTACCCGCCTTTGTCGGGATCTTC
>JAJPJZ010000049.1 GCA_021323935.1 Terriglobia bacterium
GCCCAGACCGTAATTGATGACTCCTTCCATCATGTTGGTCATGACGTAGGCCACACGCGGATCGAGCACTGGCTTAATCTGGACCTTGGTTTCGTCGAGAATGTTGCCGCGGTGGTCGCGCAGCGATTTCACCAGCGTGGGCGTGACCCGCTGGCCGGCGTTTGCAAACACCGTGTATGCCTGCGCCATTTCAATGGGCGTGGCATCGTAGCTTCCGAGCGCCATTGCCGGAGTCGGCTTCACTGAAGTGATGCCGGCGGCGCGCGCCAGCTCAGCAATGCGGTCGTAGCCAACCTGCTCAGCCAGTTTGACGGTGGCGTTGTTCAGCGACATCGCCAGGGCGTAACGCGCCGTCACCAAGCCGTGGTATTCCTCTTTGTAATTGCGCGGCTCATAAACCTGGTCGCCGAACGTGTAAGTGCCAGGCGAATCGTCAACCGTGGAGGTCGAAGTGAAAATGGGCTGCTGCCCGTCAATGCCGGTCTTGACCGCGGTAGCGTAAACGAACGGCTTAAAAATCGATCCGGTCGGCCGCTTTGACATGGCATGGTCAAGCTGGCTGAACCCATAATTGCGCCCGCCGACCAGCGCCAGCACTTCGCCCGTGTGCGGATCGATTGCCACCAGCGCCACTTGCGGCTCAGGCCCGGGCAGGATCTTAGTTTCATACTTGGCTGCCTTGCCGGTGCCGATTTTTACCTTGCGCGTGCGCTGCTTCTGCACCATGGCGTCGAGCTCTTTGACGCCTTTATCAATGGCATCGGCGGCGGCGTGCTGCAGGTCAGGATCGAGCGTGGTGTAGATGCGGTCTTCGTGCGCGTTCAGCGCCTCTTCGCTGTACTGGTTGGCCAGCGAATCCTTGACCAGGTCCACGAAATAAGGCGCGTCGCTGGCTTCAACGTTCAGCGGGGCCAGCTTGAGCGGCGTGGCCTTGGCTTTTTCAGACTGGTCGCGCGTGATGGCGGCGGTTTCAACCATGGCGTCGAGCACCAGGTTGCGGCGTTCCAGCGCGCGCTCAGGATGGCGATATGGCGTGAGCCGGCTGGGCGCCTGGATCAGGCCTGCCAGCAGCGCCGCCTCCGGCAAGCTGATTTCCTGGATATCTTTATTAAAGTAGGCGCGCGAGGCCTCCGCCAGGCCCTTAATGTTGAATGAGCCGCGCTGCCCCATGTCAACCTGGTTAGCGTAGAGAGCGAAAATCTGCTGCTTGGTGAAGCGCTGCTCCAGCTCGAGCGCAATCAGCATTTCGGTGAGCTTGCGCTTGATGTGCTTGTCCTGAGTGAGGAAGAACATGCGCGCAACCTGCATCGTGATGGTCGAGCCGCCCTGGCTGTAGCGGCCGCTGCGCAGGTCAGCCCAGGCGGATTCGGCGAAGCGCACATAATTGATTCCGTTGTGCTCAAAAAAGCGCCGGTCTTCAATTGACGTGACGGCGTCGACCAGCACTTTGGGAATTTCGTTGTAGGTGACGACGCGGCGCTTGGCGCGGTCCTGGCCGTAGGCAAGCAGCGTGACCAACTGCGGCTCGAGCTCGTAAGCATCGAGCGGATGGCCGGCATCATCGGTTACGCTGGCGAGCGTGGCGCCATCGAAGTGCAGCACCGCCGGGTCAGATGAATGATAAGAATCAGGGCCGGGATGCACGTGCAGCTCGTTGCCCTTCTGCAAAAAAGTCCCGACGCGCGATTTCGGCTCCGTGATGGTCGCCGGCTGCTTCTGGAAAGGCGGCGGGGAAGTGCGCGGATTGCGCGCGGTGAGCGGCGCGTGCGGCGCTTCGTCAGTGTAGCCGGCGCGGCGCAGTTCGGAGATTACAGACTCCGCAGAAATCTTTTCGCCCGATTCGACCAGTTGCGGCCGCGCAAAAATTTCAGCCGACGTGGTGAAGATGGGGCCTTTCATGCGCGCATCCACAATTTGCTGGTAGCGCACGTAGTAATAGGCGAACACGCCCAGCATGAGCATGCACAAAATGATGAACGCCGCCACGCCGGCGCGGGTGGCCGGATGCGCCGCCCAGTTGCGCAGTTTTGACGCGCTGCGCCTTTTCCCCGGAATTCTTATCTTGATTGCCACAATGAGATGCGGAGAAGCTGCCCATGCCGATGCTGCTCATGCTCTACGACGGGCTGCTGCGGAAAAACGTTATCTCGCTCCTGCCAGAGGGTGAATCGCGAATGCACGTTCACGCGAAGAACTTCCTCCTATTGTAAAGCACTGCACTCAGGAAAATTGCACATCAAAGGCCACAATGCGCGGGTTGACACGCAATGACTTAAAACCAAGCGTTAACTTGAAGTGTGGCGGGAGCGGCACGGCGCGTGTCAGCCGCTAGACGGTTGGCAGCGATGCCGGGCGCGCGACAGCGGCGACGCCGGTGAGGCGATGGCCGCTGGTGCTGGGATGAAATTTCAGGTCCACGGGGAAGCTAGGGAAATCGACGTGCAC
The DNA here is from genome assembly GCA_021323935.1 of Terriglobia bacterium. GTDB lineage: Bacteria > Acidobacteriota > Terriglobia > Terriglobales > Acidobacteriaceae > JAFAIN01. The sequence continues at coordinate 2,446 of JAJPJZ010000049.1, forward strand.
CACGTAGTTCGCTGAGATGGTGAGATCGTCGCCGATGTGCTTCACCACGAGCTGCTCCGAGGCAATCGGGATTTCAAGCTCGCGCGCTTTTTTCATCATGATGTCGTGGATCTGGTCTTCGGAGCGGGTGGAATAGACATCGAGCTTGGCCTCTTCCTGCATGGCATCTTCGAACTCGTAGGCCGACATGTATACCGGCACGAGCTTGAACATCGCCAGGCCAAGCGCGACGAACACGGCAATTCCGAACAACATGCGAAAGCTGCGCATACGCAAATTCCACGAAAATCGTAGCAGCAGGGCAGGCGGCGCGCGACTTACGAAGGTAACGGCGGCATGGCTCTTATGGGCCGGGCGGCCCGAGAAGGCCGGCGTTATTTGGGCTTCATTGCCGATGCCGCTGGAGCTGCTTTGCCCGCCCTGCGGCCGAATGCGCCCTGGCCGCGGGCACGACGATATCGCCGGCGTACATGCTGCCGTAGAGCAGGTATTGCCGCACCGGGTCGCCGGTTTCGCGCATCGTGATGGTCTTGCCGCCGGCGGCGGCCTGCAGCTCGGGGTTTACGCCCGCCCAGAATGTCGGCAGGTTCAGTTTCTTGAACCGCGCCACCATCTGGTCGCGCACTGCGGGATCGAAGTGCACGCCGTAGCGATCGACCAGCGTCTTGATGGCGTCGTAATCGCCTTCCGCCTTGATGCGCATGATTTCCTTTAAGAGCATGCCCACTCCCTGGCGCATCTTCTGGTAATCCGCAACTTTGATGTAGGTCTTGCCGTTGCGATCAAACTGCACGATCGATCCCGGCACTTTGTCCTGGATGTAGCGCGCGATCATCTGGCGGTCGCGCTCGTGGTCTTCTTCGATGGTGTCACCGCGGGGAATGCGGCGAAGCTGCGTGATGGCCACGATGGCGGCGGAATCGTACATGGCCTTTGCTACTTCTTCCTGGTCCTGCACCAGCCCGAGTTCTTTCAGCTTGGGGTCCCACGCGTTCCACAGCGCCATCAGGTCGGCGCGGCCTTCCTCCAGGGTTGAAAAATATTCTTTGAGCAGGTGTTCGGCGCCGCCCGATTGCGCCACCCGTTCGCTCAGCTTGCCCGACCCGTGCCCGATCACTTCATGCATGGCGGTCATCATTGAGGCGGCCTTTTCGCCATACTTCTTGGCCCGCGCAATGAACTCGGGATCGGGCGCGAACTCCTCGAGCGAGGCGTAGCCCACGGCCGCTGAAAGCGCGCGATCGCTGCCGGTAAACAAAAAATTCTTGGTCCCGAACTTTTCGTGAATCTGGTTTTCGTTGGGCAGGTTGTCGCCCACCGTGATGACGTGGAAGTCGCCGGTTTCAATCAGCGTCTCAACTGCTTTCACCACCGGCGGCTTGAAGTCGGTCTTCTTGTATTGCGCGTCCCACGGCGCTTTCTGCTCGAAATATTCGGCGTTCTGCGCCAGGCGCGTCATTGCGGTGGTGACCGGCTTGTCGGTCACGCTCACAAAGCTCTGCGAGCTCCCTTTCGCTCCGCGGGCATCGCGGTAAATCTCAATGAAGCCGTTAGCGAAATCGACGCTGGCGTTGTTCTGCACCCAGTCTTCGCCGAACTTCAGCCAGTCGTTGAAGTCGCCGGTCTGGTAGTAGCGAATCAAGTCGCCGATAACCTGCGCCTGCCCGGGCGCGGCCAGGCTGCGGGCACGGCCAAGGAAGTCGTTGGCCTTGCTGAGGTATTCGGCGTAAAGGCCGGGCGGAATGCTGCCGTCGGGCGTGCCGGCGCGGTAAATCTGCTCGCTGAGCTTGCCATCCGGACCGCGCACCACGCGTGAGTTCAGCGGATGCTGATCGTGGAAATCCTTGAGGTCCGCGAGGCTAAGGCCGGGATAAAAAGTGTTCGAGCTGGCCTGAATAATGTCTTTGCCGCCCTGCGGGCTCTTGGCCGTGATCATCGGCTCAAAGTCAGGATCGAAGAATGCCGGCCTGAGCTCATCGAGTTCTCTGTTCAACGCGTCTTCGTTCGCGAGCGCCGGCAGGTTGGCATAGGTGCTGGCGAACGCGCCATTTTTTTCGGCGGCGAGCGCGGCAGCCTTCAACTCTTCCGGCGTAAAGTCAGGGACGAACTTTTGCGCCGTGCTCTCATTGTGATTGCCGCGGTTGGCCCAGAACAGCAGCACGTAATCGGTAATCTTGTTCAGCGTGGCCGGGTCGATGCCCGAGGGATGCGAAATAATCTCCTCGAGCATGCGCTTTTGTCGCACACCGTAAGCCGAAAGCTGGTCGTAGATGATGGGATCGATCGCAATGGAGGCCTGCACCAGCCAGTAAGCAAGCTGTTGCTCACTCGCACTGAGCGCGCGAAAGCTGGGCGCCTTAAGCTGTACGAAGCCGGTGCTCGCAACCCGCGCCACCATGCTCGATTGCGACCCCGAGCTCTTGCCCGGCTGAGGCGACATGCCTTGGACCGTTGCGGAACGCCTGGCGTGGGGCGCGGCCTGTGCTGGTTGCGCTGCGGGCGACACCGACTGGCTCGGCGGCGTTTGTGCCGCCACCACCGCTGTGATCATGAGTACGCAGAACTGCAATACCGGTTTTGCCATCGGCACAGTGCCTCCCCTGCAAAGCACTCATTCTAATGTGCGCCGCCGGCACATGGCGGGCGCAAGCGGCGGATGTCTTCTCTCTGTCAACCCAGCCAAACGTGACCTGAAACTATTTTGATATCAAAACATCTAAACCGCTGGAACCCGCCTGAGCGCGGGAAGGAGAACACGATGATCCAGGTCCGCAAGTCTGAGCAGCGCGGTCACGCCAGCCACGGCTGGCTTGACACCTACCACACGTTTTCGTTCGACACCTTCTATGATCGCGATTTCATGGGCTTCCGCAGCCTGCGCGTGATCAACGAAGACCGCGTCGCCGGCGGGCAGGGCTTCGGCATGCATCCGCATCGCGACATGGAGATCATCACGTACGTGCTGGAAGGCGCGCTGGAGCACCGCGACAGCATGGGCAATCGTGGCATCATCAAGCCCGGCGAAGTACAGCACATGAGCGCCGGGACTGGCGTGCGGCACAGCGAGTACAACGCGTCGGCCACTGATCCTGTACACCTGCTGCAAATCTGGATCCAGCCGGAGCGTGCCGGCATCACGCCGGAATACGAGCAGCAGCCGCTCGATCGCCAGGCGGCGCGAGGCACGCTGCTGCAGGTGGCGGGACCTAAAGGCGATGGGGGCGCGCTCACCATTCATCAGGACGCCAAGCTGTTCGCCACAATTCTGGACCGCGGCGATTCCGTCACTCACCGGCTGGCGCCGAATCGCCATGCCTGGTTGCAGATGGCGCGCGGAACGGCAACGCTGAACGGCACGGCGCTCAAGGCCGGCGACGGCGCCGCCATCAGCAATGAGCATGAAATCACGCTTGCGACTGAGCATTCGGCGGAAGCATTGTTGTTTGACCTGGCGTGAGGGCAGAAAAGATGGCAACGTCATCACAAATCAAAGTGCTGGCATTTGCCGGCAGTTTGCGCAGC
>JAJPJZ010000351.1 GCA_021323935.1 Terriglobia bacterium
GCTGCGCTCGAATGCAGCGAAGAAGGCCAGCAGGTGTGGGTGCAGCGCATCCGGGTGGCGCGTGCCGAGCGGGTGCTCGACCTGACGGGCGACGACGGCGTGGCCAGGCAAGCGGCGATGTATTCGGGCAAAATTGAGCCTGTTTGCCGCCCCGGGCACCTGAAACCGGAATACCGCGTACCGCGATTTGTTGCCGAATGCGCGCGCGAAGCCGGCGCTCACGGACTGCTGGTGCCGAGCACCCAGGAAGGCGTGAACCTGGTGCTGTTCAGGTGGGAGCGCGCCGATATCGCTGCCGAAGGCGAGCCGCAGCAAATATCAGCCGAATGACGGCCCCGGCTGCGCTTGCTGTTGGGCGTTGCGCGCGCTTAGGCCTCGGCCCTATCCTATGAGCATGATCCGCCGCTATTCCGCCGTGCTCATCGCCTGTATTGCTGTTTATGCCTTCGCGCAATCCGGCGACACTCCGGCATTTCACGCGCAGCCTCCGGCAAAAGGCTGGCAGCTTCCGCCGGTGCTCACCCAGGCGCAACTTGCCGAGCGCGGAGTTACGGATCCGGCGGCAGTTGCGGCGTATCGGGCCGCTGCGCGGGCGGGAAACGTGCTTTACCAGCAGCCCTGCTACTGCCATTGCGACCGCAGCCAGGGCCACACCAGCCTGCATTCCTGCTTTGAGAACCTGCATGGCTCCGCCTGCGGCACCTGCATGCAGGAGGCGCTGTTTGCCTACCAGATGTCGCGCAAAGGTTGGACGGCGAAACAAATTCGCGACGGCATCATGCGCGGCCAGTACACCAGCATCAGCCTGCGCACTCCGCCTCAGGTCAATTAGCCGCTTCAGGATAGGCGCTATACAGCCGGAGCCTGCTACTCACCGGCCCAGCAGGAATGGATTGCTGCGCCGTTCACGGCCGATGGTGGTGTTCGGCCCGTGGCCGGGCACGACAATTGTGTCGTCAGGGAGGGCGAGCACGATATTGTGCAGCGAGCGCATGATCTTGGGGAACGAGCCGCCGGGAAGGTCGGTGCGCCCGATGCTGCCGGCAAACAGGGTGTCACCCGCGAGCAGCGTTTTTTCAGCAGGGAAGTAGAGGCAGATGCTGCCTTCGGTGTGGCCGGGCGTGTGCAGCACGGTGGCGGAGATGTTGCCGACGGCGACGGTGCTGCCGTCGCGCGCCGAGTCATCAACCAGCACGCGGCCGGGGTCCTGCACGCCAATCCATGCGGCTTGTTCGCCCAGCATGCCGAGCAACGCCGTGTCATTGTGGTTCAGCAGAATGGGCGCGCCGGTGGCGGCCTTGAGCTTCATGGCGCCGCCGACGTGGTCAATGTGCGCGTGGGTCACGACGATCTGCTTTACGGTGAGGCCGAGCTTGCGCACGCGTGCCAGCACGTCATCGATATCGTCGCCGGGGTCGATGACCATGCATTCGCGCGAGGCTTCATCCCCGACGATGGAGCAGTTGCACTGCAGCGGGCCAACCGGAAGAACTTCGTAAACCACGGTTATCGCGGGTTGAGCGGCTGAGGTTCAGGAAGCGGGCGCTGCTGCGCCGGCGCCTGCTTGGGCGCCGTGGTCTGAACGCCCTGCAGCACCGAGCGCGAGGCCGGCCGGCGGAACGCCATCACTGAGAGCGTGATCGAGGTCAGCATGAAAACGATGGCGGAAATGGTGGTGGCCTTGGTCAATACCGTGGCGGCGCCGCGTGGGCCGAAAGCAGTCTGGCTGCCCATGCCGCCGAACGCGGCGGCAATGTCGGCGCTCTTGCCGCTCTGTAGCAGCACGACGATGATCAGGAACAAACAAACGATGACGTGGATCGCGGTAATTACATAAATCATGGGTGAACTGTCCGCCGGCGGCGGACAAATGCCTTTCAGTTGCGATTCGCCTTGCCTGGTTTCAGGATCTCGGGCGGGACATGGTGCGGAAGGCGGGATTTGAACCCGCACGCCTTTCGGCGCCACCCCCTCAAGATGGTGTGTCTGCCAGTTCCACCACTTCCGCAGAGCCTTTTAATTGAGCAGGAACCTTGAACATTATAACAAAATCGGCCCGGGCGACGGGCCGGCAAAGGTGAGTGCTGCCGCACTGCAGAGCCGCTGTTCAAGGCACCGGCTGGTCCGATCCTGGGCTGCGCAAGGGTTCAAGAAGTTGCGGGGAGGTGGTGGAGCTCACGCGAGCTGCCGTTTCCGCTCGCGATGAAATTGCATCTTACCGGCTCAGGAGGAGGAGCGAATGCAAACTGCACACGAACTGTTTCTGCATGAGATGAGCGACATGCTGGATGCCGAGCAAAAGCTGGTGGAAGCGCTGGGCGAGCAGGCGGAAGAATCGTCGAACGCGCAGGTAAAGAAGGCTTTTGAGATGCATCAGCGGCAAACCGAGGGGCAGGTGCGGCGGCTGCAGCAGGCCTTCGAAAGCCTGGAAGAAGAGCCGGAGAACACCGAATGCGCCGGCATGAAAGGTCTGAAAGAAGAGCACGACAACTTCAAGGAAGAAGACCCGTCGGAAGACATCCTCGATATTTTTAACGTGGGCGCCGCAAAGAAAGTTGAGCGCTACGAGATCACCGCCTACGAATCGCTCATCCAGCTCGCGACGCAGATGGGGTACAGGAAAGCGACGCAGTTGCTGCGCCAGAACTTGAAAGAAGAGCAGCAGACATTGAAGAAGATGGAAGCCTTCAGCAAAAAGCTGAAGCCGGAACAGATGGGCATGGGTGAAGAAGAAGACATGCAGGAGCGGTTTACGCCGCAGCGCAAGAGCAGCTCAAAGCGGAGTGGACGCAAGAGCGCGGCATAGGGTGTAGAAATCGATAACGGCGGAACTGCGGCATGCAGTTCCGTTTTTCTTTTTGCGCCGGCGAGCCGGAGCATGGCCGCCCGGCGCGGAAGCGCGGCGGGTGTAAAATACGGCTCGCGCTGCCCTGTTATCTTCGCCCAGGAACTCCCAACTTTGCCCGAGCGCAAAAACTCCGAAGCTGCAACTTACGCCTCAGCGGGCGTCGATATTGATCGCGCCAACCGCACTAAACAGCGCATCAAGTACCTTGCCCACAAGACGTTCACCAAGGACGTGCTGAGCGAGATCGGCTCCTTTGGCGGACTGTTTGCCGTGGACCGCAAACGCTACCAGGAGCCGGTGCTGGTCTCAAGCGTGGATGGCGTGGGCACCAAGTTGAAAGTGGCGTTTGAAATGGATTTCCACCACACCGTGGGCGCTGACCTGGTGAACCACTGCGTCAACGATATTGTGGTGCAGGGCGCGACGCCGCTGTTCTTTATGGATTACTTCGCCACCGGCAAGCTGGAGCCGGACGTGGCAGAAAGGGTGATCACCGGAATTTCAGAAGCCTGCAAGCAGAACGGCTGCGCGCTGATCGGCGGCGAAACCGCCGAGATGCCGAGCTTTTATCCGGCCGGCGAATACGATCTGGCGGGTTTCATTGTCGGGCTGGTAGAGCGTGGCCGCATCATTACCGGCGCCGGCGTAGAGGCCGGCGACGTGCTGGTCGGGCTGGCATCAAACGGGCTGCACACCAACGGATATTCGCTGGCACGCAAGCTGCTGTTTGGGCGCGCGCGTTATTCGGCCGATACTTACGTCAATGAGCTGAAGAACAAAGTCGGCACCGAGCTGATGCGGGTGCACAAAAGCTACTGGCCGCTGATGAAAAAGCTGATCGACGCCGACACCGTCGCAGCGGCCGCGCACATCACCGGCGGCGGCATCACCGAAAACCTGCCGCGCGTGCTGCCCAAAGGCACGGCCGCGGTGATTGAACGAGGCTCATGGCCGGTGCAGCCCATCTTTGAGCACCTGCAGAAGCTGGGCAACATTGAAGAAGGCGAGATGCTCCGCACCTTCAACATGGGCATCGGCATGGTGCTGGTGATTTCGGCAAAGAAATTCAAGAAAGCTGAAGCCATCCTCGATAAGAGCGGCGAAAAGCACTACACCATCGGGCGCATCGTTAAAGGCGAGCGGAAGGTGCTCTACGCGTGACCTGCTCTGATGCGTTAACGGCGTGAAGAAGCTCGGCATACTGCTTTCAGGCCGCGGCAGCAACTTCATTGCAATTGCCGAATCTGCACGCTCGGGCACAATACCGGCAGAAATTGCGGTTGTGATCTCGAACGTAGCCGACGCGCCCGGCGTTGCGGCGGCGCGCGAGCGCGGGCTGAACACGGTAGTGATTCCCTCGAAAGGCTGCGTGCGCGAACAGCACGATGCGCAGGTGGCCGCGGCGCTCAGCGAAAACCGCGCAGACCTGGTTTGCCTGGCCGGCTACATGCGCCTGCTTTCACCGCAGTTCGTTCGCGCCTTCCCGCAGCGCATCCTGAATATTCATCCGTCGCTGCTGCCGGCGTTTCCCGGCCTTGATGCGCAGAAGCA
>JAJPJZ010000305.1 GCA_021323935.1 Terriglobia bacterium
AGCAAAGAAGATTGCGGCGCCCGGAATCACCGAAGCAGAGGCGATTGCGCGGGCACAACAGGGCGACGCGCAATGTTTTGAGTCGCTTTACGCGCTGCATAAAAGGCGGGTGTATTCACTTTGCCTGCGCATGACCGGCAACACCGCTGAAGCCGAGGACCTGACCCAGGAAGCGTTCCTGCAGCTCTACCGCAAGATCGCCACCTTCCGCGGTGAATCGGCGTTTTCCACCTGGCTGCATCGGCTGGCGGTGAACGTAGTGCTGATGCACCTGCGCAAGAAGGGCCTGCCTGAGGTTTCGCTTGAAGAAACCATGGAACCGCAGCAGGAAGACGGGCCACGCAAAGACATTGGCGCGCGCGACAATGTGCTGGCCGGCTCCATTGACCGGGTGAACCTGGAGCGCGCGATTGAAAGCCTGCCGCCGGGCTACCGCATCATCTTTGTGCTGCATGACGTAGAAGGTTATGAGCACAATGAAATTGCCGAGATGATGGGCTGCTCGATCGGCAACAGCAAGTCGCAACTGCACAAGGCGCGAATGAAATTGCGCGACCTGCTGAAAATCACCAGAGCCGAAAAGGCCGCGAAGCGCGCGTAAGGAGAGCGCACCCAACCCATGGTGGGCTATTCAGGGGAAGAGAGAATGACGTGTTCTGAATTTCAATCCGTCCTGCCGGAGATCATCGAATCCGGCGGCAATGATGAGCAAGAGCAGCACCTGAGCGGGTGCGCAGTGTGCACCGACCTGGTCAAGGACCTGCGTTACATCGCCGAGGTGGCCAAGCTGCTGGTGCCGATGGAAGATCCCGACCCCCGGGTGTGGGACGGCATTCAGAAATCGCTGGAGCGCGAAGGCTTGATCAAGCGCAAGCACCTGACCCGGTCAGCGGCCCGAATGGGCGCGCGAACTACCTAGCGCGAACTCCGCCCCGCACTCACCGTTACTAAAGCAGTAGTCCGTTCGTACATGGCCCTTCGTGGTTCCACGGGCCGCGGCGCGCCGCGCCGATGCTACACTCCGAAAAGTAACCGCAGTATTGCTCCCATGGCCACCGATTCTCGAAGCGGCGAACTGCTGCGGCAGCGCGGCATCTGGGCAATTTTCCTGATTGGATTCATGGGAGCGGGCAAGACCACCGTCGGCACGGCTGCGGCAAAGCGCATCGGCTGGCGATTTGTTGATCTTGACGATGAAGTGGAAGCGGCCGCGGGCGTTTCGGTGGCTGAAATCTTCCGCCGCAGCGGTGAGGCTGAATTCCGGCGGATGGAAATTGAAGCAATCCATCGCCTGACCGGGCAAGCAGCAGGGCGCGAAGGCGCGGTGATTGCGCTGGGCGGAGGGGCGTTCGCGCAGCCCGAAGTTCGGCAGGCGCTGCGCAGCACCGGCCAGCCCGTGGTCCTGCTGGATGCGGCCGTGAACGAACTGATTGCGCGCTGCAGGAAATCGGCGGTGGAGAGGCCGCTGGCGCAAAGCGAGCAGCGCTTCAGGCAGCTTTATTCGGAGCGGCAGGCCAGCTACGCGGAAGCTGACCTTCGGGTTTCAACTTCGCGCAGGAGCGCAGGAACAGTGGTACGGGCGCTGCTGCAGGCAGTGAGTGAGCTCAGCGGGCGGGCAGTTGACGGTAAAGGAGCAGCAAAGTGAAGCGAATAACCGGAGTTCTTATTGCCCTGGTGGCCATTTCGGCGCCGCTGGTGGCGGGCAGCCATGATAAGCCGGCCAAGAACGACAAAACGGCAGCAGGGCGCCACATTGTGGATGCCGGCTCGTTCGGCGTGTTTGTGAACGGCCGCCGCATCGGGACAGAGAAGTTCCGCGTGGAACAGGGGCCGATATCGAGCCTGGCGACCTCTGAGGTGACGATTGACGACGGCAACACCCGCGCGGCGCAATCTTCAGAATGGGAGCTGGCGTCGAACGGCTCGCTTTTGCACTATCGCTGGCATGAAGACAGCCCGGAAAAAGGCCAGACGGTGGTCGAGCCGAACAGTGATTTCATCATCCAGCGCACCACGCTGAAGGCTGACGACAAGCCGGTGGAGCAGCCGTACGTGCTGCCCGCCTCGACGCCCATCCTGGATGACTACTTCTTTGTGCACCGTGAAATCCTGCTGTGGCGCTACCTGGCGACGATTTGCGAACAAGGCGCCGAGGGCACGCGCTGCAAGCCTGCGCCTACGCAGTTTGGGGTGCTGGTGCCGCGTCAGCATACGTCGATGCCGGTCCAGATTGAAGCCAGGGGACCTGAAAAAGTGGCGATCCACGGCGCGACGCGCGATTTAAACCGCTTCAACCTGGTGTGCGACGGCACCGAGTGGCAGTTGTGGCTCGATAGCGAGAACAAGCTGGTCCGCGTGGTGGTAGCGGGAATGGAAGTCGTAAGGGATTAAAGGCTCATTAAGGCGATTGTGACCGGGGCCGGCGACTCTGCCGGCCTTTTTCTGTTGCGCCCGGCAACCTGGCGCTTTACTCAACGTGAAACCAGCTTCTCTGCATCTAAGTGCAGGGATTCATGAACCGCCGCGCTGACATTACGTATGCGCTGTTCCTGGGGCTGCTGCTGTATGTGGCCTGGGTGCTGCGGCATGCGCTGCTGCTGATTTATGTGGCCATGATCCTCGCCATCGTGCTGGCGCCGGCGGTAGAAACCCTGACGCAGTGGCACATTGGCCGGTGGCAGCCCAGCCGCGGAGTCGGCGTACTGCTGCTGCTGCTCATCGGCGGCGCGGTGGGCGCGCTGTTCGTGTTTTTCGTGGCGCCGCCGCTGTTGGCGCAAGCCCACGTGCTGGCGGTGGAATGGCCGCAGCGCTCGCGCGAGCTGGCCGAGCGCCTGCACGCCATGCCGTTTACCGAGAAAATCGACGTCCAGGCAACAATTCGCCAGTCGCTGGCCGGCGTGATGAGCGTGTTCAGCAACGTAGGCAGCGCGGTGGCCGCCGGCATCATGCTGCTGATCATGACCGCCTACTTCATCGTGGAAGGCGACCGCGCCTTTCGCTGGTTCGTCAGCCTGTTTTCGCCGCGCAAGGCGGAGCGCCTGGTAATTGCGCTGGGGCGCGCCGAACACCGCATCAGCCGCTGGATATTCGGACAACTGCTGCTCATGCTGATCCTGGCGGTGGTGGATGTTGTGGCGTATGGCGTCATGGGGATCAACTTCTTCGTGGCGCTGGCGGTGTTTGCCGGAGCCATGAATTTTGTTCCGGTCATCGGGCCCATGATCGGCCTGGTGCCGGCGGCGATGGTTGCGGCGACGCAATCGACCGGCAAGCTCATCGCGGTGCTCATTTTTTATGGAATCTATCAGCAGGTGGATAACTCCTACATCACGCCGCGTGTGATGCGCGCGACGGTCAACATCAGCCCGCTCGCGGTGGTGATAGCGCTGGTGATCGGCGCTGAGCTGGGCGGCATCCTGGGCGCATTTGTCGCCGTGCCGACGGCCGCGCTCAT
>JAJPJZ010000271.1 GCA_021323935.1 Terriglobia bacterium
GTGAGCCGTGAGTCGGCCCAAACCCAGCCGTGTTCAGCGACGAATCGAGGGGAGAATAGGACACCAGGGAGAGGAAAAGGAGGCCGGCGGCCACAAACAGCAGGAAGCCGACAAGCTCATTGAGCCGGCGTTTGTCCGTCGGCGTGAAGGCACGCGCAATCCACTTCATGAGGCGTACGGGCTACGCCAGAGCAGCATTAGTATGAAGCAAGATACCCTTGCAAACAACTGAAATCAGGGAAGAACCATCATCGCCAAGCGCAAAGGCGCCCGACAAATTGACTGTCAACGTCACTTCAAGTGTGTCATCGCGTAGGGCGGAGCCGGTCGGCGCCTATGGCCGCAGCAACCAGATCACCACGGCTGCGCCGAGCAGCAGCCGATACACGGCAAACGGAACGAAGCCGTGCCGCCTGACCCAGCGCATGAACCAGGCCACCACACCATAGGCGACTACGAACGAAACCACGAAGCCGATTGCCAGCAGCACCCATCCATGCGTTCCGCTGGGGGCGCCACCAATCGAGCTGGCGCCTTCGGCCGCGGGATGCCGCAGTGACTTCAGCAGGTCGTAAATGGTGGCGGCGAACATGGTGGGCAACGAGAGCAGGAAGGAAAACTCCAGCGCGGCCGGGCGTGACATGCCTGCCACCTGGCCGGCCGCAATCGTTGACATTGACCGTGACGTGCCGGGAAACACCGCCGAAAGGATTTGGCAGGCGCCAATCCAGATTGCCTGCCCAATGCCCATTTCATCCATGCGCTCCGTCCTGAGCCGCGGGATCCCCTGCGAGTACAGCGCATCGACCACCCACATCACCACGCCGCCGGCCATGAGCGCGATGGCCATGATCCACAGGCTCTCCAGATGCTTGCCGATGGTCTTGGTCAGCAGCCAGGCCGGAATTGCCGTCACCACGAAGGCCACCGCGGTGAGGCCGACCGGATGCGTGAGCCAGTTGCGGTCGCCGCGCTCGCCGCGCGGGAACGTGCGGAAGAACTCAGCGATGCGGCGGCGAAAATAAATGGGCAGGCACAGCACCGCGCCCAGTTGAATCACGATTGAAAACATCTTCCAGTAGCCGCTGCTGAGCGGAATGCCCAGCGCCGCTTCCGCCAGCCGCAAATGCGCGGTCGAGCTCACGGGAAGAAACTCAGTAAGGCCTTCGATGATTCCCAGTACTGCCGCGAGCAGGTAATCGTTCAAGAAGAGAAGTTTCCTTTGTCTTTCTGTTGCTTCCAGGTGCTGCACGGTCGGGCGCGCCGCACATCCGCGCCAGGATTGCGGCTCCAGCCGCCCAGCTACTCGCCGTTGCCGTAGGTCGGAATGTTCTGGTTAATCTTGTAAAGCAAGGTTTGCCCGCGCGCTGCCCAATCGGAATCGCCATATTGCGAGGTCAGCCGCTGCGCCAGCTCCAGCGCTTTGCCGCGCGCCTGTTCAGCTTTCTTGCCGTCGCCGTTGCCTTTATAAATTTCCATCAGCGCCGATTCACGCCATGCCGCGTTGTAAAGCGCCTCGGCCGCTTTGGGCGATTGCGGATGCTCGGCCGCATACTTCTCGTAGATCTCGGCTTCTTTCTCCGGGCACTTGGCTGCGCCGTTCCACTCGCCGCAAATTTTATTGTCGATCAAGTCGTAAGCCGCCAGGTCAGCCCACTTGGTGTGGGGAAACTTGCGCTCCACTTTGTGCAGGTAATCTTCGTTGATCTTCTCGCGCATGATGGGGTCGCGCTCGCGCGCTGAAGGGCGCGAGAACACGTCGGCGCGCTCAATCTGCCAGCGAATGTCGGCGGCGCGCCAGGCCGCTTCGCCCGCCAGCGGCGAGGAAGGAAAGTCGTCGCCGAGCAGGCCATAGAGACGCATGGCCTGTTGTGCCGCTCCGCGCCGCCCGCCGCGCTTGGTGGCTTCCTGCTCAGCTTCAACGGCGGCGCCAAATACGATGCGGTCGCCATTCGGCGTGCTGGTCCTGACGGCGCCACGCTCCTGGATCCATCCGGTCACGTTCTTGCCCTGCTGCTCGTCGCTGTCAGCTTCGAGCGGCCCGCCTTCAATGTTGGCGATCACGTGCAGCCATCCGCGCGCGCTCTCCGGCAAAACGGCCATCTCACGGCCGGCCTCCATGGTCGCCAGCTTCTGCGATTGCGTGTCGGCGGTGATGTAAACCGGCATATCGACGATTGCGATTGCGTATTCCTGGTTGGGCCTCTGGGCTTTCTGCGCCGCGGCAGGCGAGCAAGCAGCCGCCGCCACAACGAGGCACAACACCAGCTTTGAGGAGCTGACAAAAGGCATGTTCATCGATGGCTTGATTTTACATGGCCAGAGCTGCGCCGCCCCGCTGGCACGCCACATGGCTACGTCCGCGCAGCAGGCGGCGGCGGACGCAGGATGCAGCGGCAGCGCCCCGCGAGTTCTCACTTGCCTTTTAACTGCCTCTTCAACTCGCGCCGTTGTTCTTTCTGGGTAGCCTTCAGGTGAGCGCAGCCCGCGCCACCTTCAGCGTTGCACGCCTGGCGCTCGGCTTTCTGCTGCGCCTTGAGCTGCTGCATCTGCTCGTTCATGGCGTACTTGCCGCCGTGCTTGTGCCTTTTGGCCTGGGCCAGGGGCGCACAGGCGAGCAGGACTGCGGTTGCAGCAATGATCAGCTTTTTCACCGTTCACCTCACGTTCACATTTCACCAGAACCCGCGGCTCCGCCGGAAGTCGCACCTCGGCTTCGGTAGTGACGTTGGTGCTGGGCTGCGCGCGCTGCCGCCGCGTTGCCCGGCGCGCCAGGACGCGCTTTTTCGCGGCGAAGCAACAATGGCGCAAGCCCTGCCATCTCCCTTACGGGGGACCAAGATGAAGCCAACGCGTGACGAAGACCTGCGTAAGGGAGCAGTTGAGCAGCAGGCGCCCAACCAGGCCGGCAACGAGAACTTTGCCGGTCAAAATCCGCACCGCAACCCGAGCCCGCTCGCCGAAGGGCAAGACACTGATTTTCCTGAGCCGGGCCAAAACCCGGAGCACAGCGGCCAGAAAATTTCTAACCGCGATGACCGCCGCCTCGAAACGCCGCGCGGTGAAGCGGTTGAGGGCGCTACCGCCAAGCGCAAAGGCGAAAGCGAGCGCGCCCAATCGGGCCAGGCTGGAGAGGGCAAGAGCCCCGAGCGCGACGGCGTTGACCAGGATCCGGGCGAGCGCCAGAAGCGCAACCAGGGCGACAAGAAGGACGACTCGCTGGCGGCATAGCTGTTCCGGCTCTGCCGTCGCGAGATCCCATGCCCGGCGAAGTGACTTGATCAACAAGCAAAAATAAAGGGAAGCGGTCGCGCTTCCCTTGGTCTTGCTCAGGCAATCAAAGCCCAAAGGCGGCTTATCTCAGCTCTTCCATCACGGTTTCAAGAACCGAGCGTGAAGGCCGCACCTGCGCCTGCGGCAATGTGCCGAGGGGATCTTCCACCAGGTTCAGCAGCTCCAGGAATGTGGGCTTGTTCGGCGCCACAAAAAAGACGCCGGTGAGCACTTCGCCTTTGTCGTGCGATTCGGCCAGGCGATGCATGGCGCGCAGCCGGTCGGTGGGATCGTAGTCTTCTTCGAGCTTGCGCAGCATGAGCCGCGAGCCATCGTGCATCGTGACCTCGGTGGCGGAGCCGGGCTCGTAATCGACCGAGATATCTTCAAAATGCGGCACAAACGTCACTTCGTGCAGCGGCTCATCGTGCTCTTTCACGTACTTGTAGGACTTGGTTGAGCCTTCGTGGTCGTTGAAGGTGACGCAGGGCGAGATTACGTCGAGCATGGAAGTGCCGTTGTGGGCCAGCGCCGCTTTCAGCATGGCGTGCAGTTGCCGCTTATCGCCTGAGAATGAACGCCCGACGAAAGTCGCTCCCATCTCGATGGCCAGCCCGCAGGTATCGATGGGCGGCAGATCGTTGATGACGCCGGTCTTCAGCTTGGAGCCGAGGTCGGCGGTGGCGGAAAACTGGCCCTTGGTGAGGCCGTACACGCCATTGTCTTCGATGATGTACACGCAGGGCAGATTGCGCCGCATCAGGTGCATGAACTGGCCGAGACCGATCGACGCGGTATCGCCGTCGCCCGAAACGCCGAGCGCAAGCAGCGTGCGGTTGGCCAGCATGGCGCCGGTCGCAATGGCGGGCATGCGGCCGTGCACGGCGTTGAAGCTGTGCGAGCGGTTCATAAAATATGCCGGGCTTTTTGAGGAGCAGCCGATGCCGCTCAGCTTGACCACGCGCTCCGGCTTGATACCCATCTCGAAGCAGGCATCGATGATTCGTTCAGAGATTGCATTGTGCCCGCAGCCGGCGCACAGCGTCGTCTTGCCGCCCTTGTAATCGAGCACCTGCAGGCCGATTCGGTTGGTCTTAGGACCGGGAGTGGAAGTAGGGGTCGTTGCCATTTATAAGTTCCCTTTATTAAGGCTTCGGTTCAGGCGCCATTGCCTGAACAGTTGAGTGATCTGTCGTCGGCCCATCAGTATGGGGATAAAAATTGCGGTTTCCAGCGTGAGATACGCAATGTTCTCAGCTTGTTGCGCCGCCGTTACCTGGAAATGATGCCGGGCTATGATCCAGACCAGGCGGGAGAGGAAATAAACCAACCCGCACCTGATCGCGACCTTTGCCGGAACACCAGCCCGCCAGGCGTACTCGAAACGTTTTTGGTTCCAGGGCATCTTGCTTTCTCGGCAGAACCTGCTTTATTCCTCGCCTGAGTAGCCTGCCGTGGCGTGCTCCTGGCGCGTGACTTTATGGCCTTCCTGGATGATCACTTCGTCGGTGACACTGCGCGCGTCGATCGGCAGGCCGTTGTAGTGGCGCACGCTGCGCAATTTCGCAATCTGCGCCGGTGAACACTCCAGCCGCAACAACTGCAGGAGCTGGCCGTCACGGTTCTGGTCAACTACGTACACGCGCTCGTGCTGATCGATGAAATCAAACACGTCAGAGGTAAACGGCCACGCCTTCAGCCGCAGATAATCGACATCGAGGCCATACTCTTTCTTAAGCTGATCGCGCGATTCAAAAATCGCCCAGCGCGACGTTCCGTACGACAGCAGTCCAACCTTGGAGCCTTCGCCCTTGACCACTGGCCGCGGCACGTGGCCGCGCGCCACTTCCCACTTCTTGGCGAGGCGATCCAGGTTGTTCTGGTAATCGTCAGGACGTTCGCTGTACTGGCTCTTTTCGTTGTGGCCCGAGCCGCGGGTGAAATACGCCGCTGCAGGATGGTCGGTGCCCGGCAGGGTGCGATAGCCCACGCCGTCGCCATCCACATCTTTATAGCGGGCGAAGCTGCCCATGCGGTCGAGGTCCTCTTTGGTCAGCACCTTGCCGCGCTTCAGCGGCCGGTCTATGTAGTCGAACGGCTCGGCCATCCAGTTATTCATGCCGAGGTCAAGGTCACTGAGCACGAAGACCGGGGTTTGGAATTGCTCGGAGAGATCAAAGGCGTCAAACGCCATCTCAAAGCACTCTTCCACCGACGATGGGAACAGCAGGATGTGCTTGGTGTCGCCGTGCGAAAGCGTGGCGCAGAACAGCACGTCGCCCTGCGAGGTGCGGGTGGGAAGGCCGGTTGACGGGCCCACGCGCTCAATGTCCCAGATCACCACGGGAATTTCGGCGTAGTAGGCCAGGCCGACGAATTCGGCCATCAGCGAAATTCCCGGCCCGGCGGTTGCCGTCATGGAGCGCGCTCCTGCCCAGCCGGCGCCGATTGCCATGCCGATGGCGGCAAGTTCGTCTTCCGCCTGCACGATGGCAAATGTGGCCTTGCCGTCAGGACCGATGCGGAAGCGCTTGCAGTATTCAATGAGCGATTCACCCAGCGACGACGAAGGCGTGATGGGATACCAGGTGAACACGGTCACGCCGGCAAACATGGCGCCCATGGCGGCAGCGTTGTTGCCGTCAATGATGATTTTGCCTGCGGTCTTGTCCATGCGCTCCAGGCGCAGCGGATCGACCTTGGTGAGCGAAGCGGCGGCATAATCGAAGCCGGCCTTGGCCGCGCCCCAGTTGAGGTCTGCGGCTTTCTGCTTGCGCTTGAACTGCTTGCGCAGCGCCTTTTCCACTTCGCCCATATCGATGTTGAGCAGGAAGGCCACCACCCCGACGTAAATCATGTTCTTCACCAGCTTGCGCAGCTTGGCGTCAGGGCAAACCGTGCCCACGATCTTGTCGTAAGGCACGGCGTAGAACGTAAGGTCGTTGCGCAGTCCGTTCAGCTTGAGCGGCTCGTCGTAGAGCACGGCAGCGCCCGCCGCAAGCGACATGACGTCGTCCTGCGCGGTTTCCGCGTTCATCGCCACCAGGAAATCGATTTCCTTTTTGCGCGCGATGTAGCCATCTTTTGAGGCGCGAATGGTGTACCAGGTGGGCAGCCCGGCAATGTTGGATGGAAACAGGTTCTTTCCGCTGACCGGGATCCCCATCTGAAAGATGGAGCGCAAAAGCACTGTATTGGCCGATTGTGATCCCGAGCCGTTGACCGTGGCTACCTGGATGGAAAAATCATTAATGATTGGTCTTTTGCCCTGCCGTTGTTCGCTCTCGCGAGGAGCTACTTCGATTGTTGCCATTTCGGAAGAATTCCCTTTCCGTTCAGAACAGTTATGAGGATAAGTGGAAGAACGTGCCGATTATTATAAACGCTCGCGTCGGCCATGGTCGTAGAGTGAACCGCTTAGCGCACGCTTAAAAGGCGAAAATCCACCTGCTGCCGTGAGTGGCCATGATTGATTGTGCCGGCCGAGCGCGAGCGGCGCTGTGATGCGGGTCACACGAGAATTTTGCGCCTCACTCTGAGCGCAAGGTGACGGCAGGATCCACGGAAGTAGCGCGGCGGGCCGGCAGCCAGGCTGCCAACACGGCAACCGCCGCCAGCAGCGCAGCCGCTGCCGCAAACGTTGGCGAATCAAGTGGGCGAACGTGGAACAGCAGCGCCTTCATGAATCGGGTGAGGGCAACGCTGATGGCAAGCCCCGCGGCTGCTCCCGCCACCACCGGCACCAGGCTTTCGCGAACCATCAGGCTGCGGATGCCGCCAAGCGATGCGCCCAGTGCCATGCGAATTCCGATTTCGCGCGTGCGTTGCGCCACCGAATACGCCAGCACGCCATAAATTCCGATGGCGGCCAGCAGCAGCGCCAGCGCGCTGAAGGCCACCAGCAATACGCGCGTGAAGCGCTGGCGCGCCGTCGAGCTTTGCAGCACGTCATCCATGGTGCTCATGTTGGCGATGAGGTTTGCCGGATTCATCGCCATGATGGCGCGGCCGGCGCTCTCGCGCAGCGACTGAGGCGCGACCCGGGTGCGCATCAGCACCGAGCCGCCATACTGCGGGCACTGCGCCGCCGACCAATACACCTGCGGCAGCACCTGTGAGGTTGCGCGCGCGCGAGTATCACGCACGACGCCGATAATGGTTGCCCATTGGCCGAAAGTCGCGTCCTCGGCCGCCAGGCGGAAGTGCATTCCCAGAACGTCTGGGTCGGCAGGGAAGAACCGGCGCACAAACGCTTCGTTCACCACTCCCACCAGCGGCGTGCCGATGCGATCTTCGGCCCTGAAGGTGCGGCCGCGCAGCAGCGGAATTCCCATGGTGCGGAAAAAGTCGTTGCTGACGGTAGCGGCCAGGCCAACCGGCTCATGACCTTTTTCCACCGGATGTTCCTTGAAGTCCAATGGCGGGCTCCAGCCCCAGGAATTCGCCGGCCCCGGCCAAGAAATCGCAGCCGATTCCACTCCGGGAAGGTTCTGCAGGCGCGAGAGCAGATCGTGGTCGTAAGCGGCCTGGTCGGCGGGCGTCTTCAGCGGTCCCACGCCCGGCCGTACGGAGGCGATAAGAAGATGATCGGGGCGGTAGCCGAGGTCAACACGGTTGAGCTCGCGCAGGCTGCGAATCATGAGGCCGGCGCCGACCAGCAGCACCGCTGAGAACGCCACTTCCGCGGCAATCACCGCCCACAGGAAGCGGCAATTGCGCCGCGAATCGGTGTGGCCGCGCCCGGTCGCCGTGAGCGATTCGCCCGGACCCAGGTTGGCGCGGTTCCATGCCGGCGCGGTGCTGAACACCAGGCAAGCCAACACGCTAAGCCCGAGCGCAAAGCCTGCGACGGCGCCATCCACGCCAATCGGCTTTCCGGCGGGAAGGAACTGCGCCGCGGGCACGCGCAAAGTTTCGACTGTCCACCATGCCAGCAGGGTTCCGGCGGCCGCACCGGCGAGCGCAATGAGGATTCCTTCCGCGAGGTAAAGCCGCACAATGTCCCAGCGCGTAGCGCCGATGGCGCAACGAATGGCCATCTCACGAACCCGCGAGGAAGCCCGCGCCAGCAGCATATTGGCGATGTTCGAGCACACGATGAGCAACACGAAGCCTACCGCGCCAAGCAGCACCAGCAGAGTCGCCGTGACGCCGGCGACCAGGTAGTCGTTCATCGGCGTGACTTTCACCGTCCAGCCGTAATTCGACGCTGGATATTGCTGCTCAAGCGCCTTCGCGATGTTGCTCATCTGTTGCCGGGCTTCACTGAGGCTGGCGTTCGATTTCAGGCGTGCTACTGCCTTGAAGCCGGGGTGGCTGGCGCGATCGAGTTGCACCGGATGCGTGACCTTGCCCAGCGGAAACCACACGTCTGAAGCGTCGAGAGGGAACTCATCGAGCACGCCGACGACGGTGACTGACCGGCCGTCAACCGTGA
>JAJPJZ010000367.1 GCA_021323935.1 Terriglobia bacterium
CCGATGGGCTGCGCCGTCTCCTTGAAGTTTGCCGTCAGGTAGCCCATGCGCAGGTAGTTGGCCACGATCTCGGTGCGGTCTTCGTCCACCAGCTTGGTGGAATAGGGCTCGCCCTCGCCGAGCTTTAATCCCTTGGGCGCAAGCTGGTTCAGCGGAACGCTGTTGTTGCCTTCAATCACGAAGCTGTCAACCACGTCGCGCGGCCCTTCATTCACCCGGAACGTCACCATCACGTTGCCGTTGGGCGCATTTTTTACTTCCGGCGTGACCTGCACGGTGCTGAAGCCGTTGGCCTGGTAAATCTTCTTCAGGTTGCCGGCGCTGGTGCGAACCAGCTTTTCGCTGAACTGCCCATGCCCGAAGAAGTGGCCTTTCTCCACTTTTACGTGGCCCATCAGGTCTTTCGTGGTCATGTGCTGGTTGCCGGCGATGTCCACCTCCGCGACTTTGTGCCGCGGTCCCTTTGTCACCTGGTACAAGATGCTCTCGCCGTTGTTCTGCTCGGTCGTCGTGACTGTGACCTTATCGTCGAAGTAGCCCTTGTTCTGGAAATACGAAATCAGGTTCTGGCGGCCCTCCTGGATCAGCTCAGGGTCGAGGCCGTTCATCTGGTAAACCGGCAGCAGGCTCTTCTTGCTCCAGCTCCAGACATGCGCGCCTTCGATTTTCACGTGCACGACCGGCCCGGTCGTCACCTGGTAGTGAACGTCCGCGCGGTTGGTTTCAGGGTTGTAATTGGCGCCGATAAGCTTCACCTGGCCGCCCAGGTGGCCTTCTTTCATGAGCTCGTTGTCCAGGTACTGCGTCGCCTTCTGGATGGTGGCAAGCTTGTAGGTCTTGCCTTCGCGAATGGCCGCAGTTCGCAGGCGCGCCATCACGGAGTGCAGCACCGCCTCCAGGTGCTGCGTCTCGGCAGGCGTGGGACCGGTGATATCGACTTTGCCGAACTTTGCCCGCCGGCCCAGCTTGGTCTGGAAGGCGACATTGGCAATGCCGTGCACCCGATCGACTGTGACTTGCGGCTTCACTTCCGCCAGGAAGTATCCGTTGCGCTGGAAGAAGCGGGTCAGCGATCTGGACGCGTTCTGCACGTCAATGGCGGTGTAGGCGCCCTGCGGCGGGTAATCTGAAACCTGCACCAGGCGCGAGTAGGGGAAGGGGCCAAGCGCGCCGGGAAAATCGTAGATGCCGAAGTACACCGCGGGCTGCAGCACGAACAGCACGCGCACGCCGTTGGCATCGGGGCGGAACTCGACTTCAACGCTCTGGTATTTGCCTGCCTGCTTCAACGCCGCCAGGCTCTGGTTCACTTTGTCCTGCGAGAACGGCTGGCCCGCTTTTTGCACCAGCAATGCCTCGAGCGATTGAAGGTCAGCGTCAGGTTGGCCGGCAAGTTCGACTGACGTCACGGTCTGGCCTTCGTATGCGGGCAGCGCATTCTGCACCTGGGGAGCGGTCTTCGGCGCCTGCTGCGGCCGCGAGGTTGGGCCGGTCTGGGCGACAAGGGCCGTGCCCAGAAGTAATGAAGCCAATGGAATTGTTTGCAGTCTTCGAAGTAGCGTCAGCATCGTTAATCTGTCCTGCCTTTGATCGCCGGCGGTTCCTCGTTCTTTGCTGCCTCGGGGCCGGCGGGAGTTGCGGGACGGGTACGCGAACTTCCGCGGCGGCGGGGAACAGCCTTAATCACCGGGCACTCCGGCTGGAACTCCGGTGCAGCAGCTACAGATAGATGATGAGTGTTGCTGGCGATATGTCCGGGTTAAGGGCAGTGGGTAGGCTGATCCAGAGCTGCTGCCGGGCATTGCTGCTGGGTTCCGCGGGCTGCCGCGATATGATTGGGCAGTTCCCCCGCAGGCAGCCAGCTCGACGCGGCGATTATGCATCTCTCGCCAGACGGAGATTCCTTGTGGCCGTGAAATTTGGCCATCGACGCGCCGCTCCTGAACTGCCGGCCAGCGCCGCCGTAGTTTCACATTCGTCTGCCCCCATCGCGCACCTGCGCGGGCAGCCGCTGCAGCCGAACCGCGGCATCCCGCTGAACCTTGACTGGGTGGCTGACGTGCACGTGAACACCAGCGCGGTGGAGCGCCGCGCAGCTACGCTGGTGACGCGCCGCACCGTGAAAAAAGAATGGCAGGCCGCCTGGCTGCTGCGGGCCATCTCATGCATGGACCTGACCACGCTTTCAGGCGATGACACTGCCGAGCGGGTCCGCCGCCTGTGCGCCAAGGCAAAGCATCCGCTGCAGCAGCACCTGGTCGAGCAGCTCGGCGTGGGGAAACTCGAGATCAAAGTAGCGGCGGTTTGCGTGTACCACACGTTCGTGGAAACTGCGCTGCAGGCCCTTGAAGGCAGCGGCGTGCGTGTGGCCGCGGTTTCAACTGGGTTCCCTGCCGGGCTTTCGCCCATCGCCGAGCGCGTCGGCGAAATTCGCCGCTCCGTAGAAACCGGCGCCAACGAGATTGATATCGTCATCACGCGCGCGCACGTCTTCGGCGGCAAATGGCAGGCGCTTTACGACGAGATTGCCACGTTCAAGGAAGCATGCGGCGCGGCGCACATGAAGGCAATCCTGGGCACGGGCGATTTGCTCACGCTGCGCAACGTGGCGCGCGCATCGCTGGTGGCGATGATGGCGGGGGCGGATTTCATCAAGACCTCAACCGGCAAAGAGCCCACCAACGCCACGCTTCCGGTCGGCCTGGTAATGACCCGCGCTATCCGTGAATATGCGCAGGAAACCGGCATGGCGGTGGGCTTTAAACCTGCCGGCGGCATCCGCACCGCCAAGCAAAGCATGGAGTGGCTGGCGCTGATGAAAGAAGAGCTGGGCAACGACTGGATGCAGGCCGAGCTGTTTCGCTTCGGTGCCTCAGGCATGCTGGCCGACATTGAGCGCCAGCTCGAGCACTTCTCAACCGGCCGGTATTCGGCCGAATACCGCCATCCCATCGCATAACCGTTGGACGTGACGATGGGAGCGGGTACTATCGCGTTGGGAGCACGCTGGAAGCACTGAACTCGCGCCGCGCGCTGCGTAATCAATATGTCGGTTGCTGAAAAATATCTGACGCTGGAATACGGCCCCGCACCGGAAGATTCCAAAGAAGCCCTGGCGTGGCTTGACCGGCATGAACGCCGCTTCGGCCATTTCATCAACGGCGGGTTCACCGCCCCGCGCCCGGCCGAATACTTCGACACAACCGACCCCTCGACCGGCGAAAAACTGGCCAGCGTAGCGCAAGGCTCGGCCGCCGATGTCGATGCCGCCGTCGCCGCCGCGCGCCAGGCGTTTGAGCCCTGGCAGAAGCTCGGCGGGCACGCACGCGCCCGGTATCTCTACGCCGTTGCGCGGCACATTCAAAAACATTCGCGCCGCCTGGCGGTGCTTGAGACGCTCGATAACGGCAAGCCCATTCGCGAGAGCCGCGATATCGATATCCCGCTGGTGGCGCGGCACTTTTACTACCACGCCGGCTGGGCGCAAATTCTGGAAAACGAATTTCCCGACCAGGCCGCATGCGGCGTCGTCGGGCAGGTGATTCCGTGGAATTTCCCGCTGCTGATGCTGGCGTGGAAGATTGCGCCGGCGCTGGCCTGCGGCAACACCGTCGTGCTGAAGCCGGCGGAGTTCACGCCGCTGACTGCGCTTGCGTTTGCCGAAATTTGCTCCGAGATCGGCTTGCCTCCTGGCGTGGTCAACATTGTGACCGGCGATGGGCGCACCGGCGCCGCCCTGGTCGAACATCCTGACGTCGATAAGATCGCCTTCACCGGCTCGACCGAAGTTGGAAAGGCGATCCAGCGGTCCATCGCCGGCAGCGGGAAACGGTTGACGCTCGAGCTCGGCGGAAAAGCCGCGCACATCGTTTTCGCCGACGCGCCGATGGATCAAGCCATCGAAGGCATCGTCAACGGAATCTATTTCAACCAGGGCCACGTCTGCTGCGCGGGATCGCGCCTGCTGGTCGAAGAGAGCGCGCACGAGCAGATCGTGGTGCGGCTAACCGACCGCATTCAAACGCTGCGTCTGGGAAATCCGCTCGACAAGAACACCGATGTCGGAGC
>JAJPJZ010000294.1 GCA_021323935.1 Terriglobia bacterium
CGGTTATAGAACGCCTCCGGATCGGTCATGTGATACAGGCCGTAAACCGCCGCCTGCACCTTGATCAACAACTCGGGGTAGCGGATGTGCTTGCGCAAATCCGCCGGCATCGCCGCGGCATCCTTGAACAGGCCGGGGAAAACGCGGCGATACGCCGCAACGATCGGGTCTTGCGCGTCAAACACATAAAACGTTGTGGTCCCGTTGTAGGCGTCAATTACCACTTTTACGCTGTTGCGCATGTAATTGACGCCGCCGCCGTCGAGCGAGAAATGGCTCGCGTACGGGTAGCTGTCTGACGTGGTGAACGCGTCCATAATCCACGACAGCCTTCCGTCATCGCCGAGCACGATGTACGGATCGGGATCATAGGTCAGGAACGGCGCCAGCGCTGCGACGCGGTCGCGCAGGTTGCGCCGCATCAGCAGCCGGCTGTCTTGATTTACATCGTCGCTGAACGGCAGCTTCGCCAGATCGCCGCGGTCCATGGCAAGAAGAACGCGCCGCAGGAACCCGCCCAGCACGATTCCGCCGCTGCCTTCATACGACGTCAGGTTATTCGTCTGGCCTTGCGGATAATTGAATTCCTGCTGCCGCGTCTTGACGTAAACATCCTTGTTGGTGAGCTCGCCAAAATAAATTTCCGGCCGGTTTACCTTTAGATCCGGCACCGTGCTTTGGACCGGCATGTTGCTCAACATCAGCGTCGGCAGCCCTTCCGGCGTGAACCCGTTCACCGGATTCATCGTGATGCCGTAGCCGTGCGTGTAAATCAGCTTTTCATTGATCCAGTTGCGGCTGCTCTCCGGCAGCTTTTCAACGTTCAGCTCGCGCGTAGCCAGCATCACCTGGCGCATCGCGCCGTTAATCTCATATCGATCGATGTCAATGTCAGGAAAGTCGTAGTACGTGCGGATTTCCTGGATCTGCCGCAGGGTGTCCTGCAGCGCATGCCAGTCCCATAGCCGGATATTCTGCAGCGTCGCCTGGTTCTTCGCCGGCTCGGTCGCTTCGACCGTCGTCTCAGCCGGAAATTCATGCTGCTCGACCTGGTCGAGTCCGTAGGCCTGACGCGTCCCTCGGATGTTGTGCGCAATGTACGGCCGCTCGCGAACCAGCTCATTCGGCTTCACGATAAAGCTGCTGACGTACCAGCCAAACACCTGCACAACCAGGTAACACACCGCCGCCGGAATGACCGCCGCAACCAGCCAGCGCAACCGCGGCCACGTGACCACGTTGATCGCTGCAATCACGGCGCCGAACACGAGCGCCGCACTTACCACCAGCAGGCCCATGAGCGTAACGTGCGAGTCCGTGTACGTGACCCCGGTGAAGATCGCGTGGCCATCGAACAGCCGCTCGAAGCGCCCCAGGTACACCTGCAGCGCGATGGTCAGCAACAGGAACGCAAAGGCAATTGAAAATCCGCGCCACGGCAGCGGAGCGGCGTAGTGGCCGCGGCTTCGCTCCAACGCGCGCGCGCTTCCAGTGATGAGAAGAAAGAAGGCTGCTACCAGGCAGGTAATGACTGCCAGCGCCGTCAGCCAGCCGGCAATCAGCTCCCATGCCGGCAGCGTGAACAGGTAAAAGTTCAGCGGCTTGCCCAGAATCGGATCCACCGTGCCGGTGGTGCGTGCTGCGTAGCGATAAAGCGCGAGCGTCGGCCACTCCGCCATCATCGCCGCGCCCGTCGCCACCGCAATCACCAGTGCAATCGCCAGCGCAATGAGGCGCAGCACAGGTTCCACCGGGAGCGTCACGGTCCGCGCCCCAATAAAAATTGCGCGGTTGCTCGGCAGGTCAGGGAAGTGCGCCCGCTTCAGCGCCAGGAACGATCCATACAGGATCACGAACGTGGCGGCCGTGAATCCCGCGAACGCCGACCACTGCAGGCTCACCGTCTTTCGAAAAACATCTCCGTAGCCGAGCGACCCGAACCATAGCGCATCCACATAATAGGAAAGCGCGGTTCGGCCGCCAAACAGCACCGCAAAGAAAACGATCGCAATAATGAGGATTATGCGGCGGCGTTGCCGGCCCCGGCGCGGCCATCGCGGCGCGACCGATCTCGTGTGGGGCCAGTCGATGGACTCGGGCATTTGTGTCGGCCGCTTTCAGCAGCATTTCCGCGCTCACTGGTTGCAAGGCTTCACGCCTTGCCCAGATCTACGCCGGCCAATGCCGATTGAAGTAATCGCATTGTACAGCCGCCGAGTCTCTCAACCCCGATTCCAACCTGTGCGCGCCTCACCGTGCGCCTAAATCACGGACAGAATCCTTACAGGGCGATACACCGTGGCTGGCGCCCTTCGACTCTCCATCTGCCGGCCCGAGGCAGTATCGGTCCAAATCCGCGGGAGCGAAGGCCGGGCCTGCAAAACGGCTTTTCACCAGGTCAGCGTACGCAGCTTCATCTTTGTTGGCGCGGGATTGTAATGGTAGAGCAGCTCGGCTTTCACCTGCGCCTTCGACGCAAGTTCTCCGACCTGCTGCGCGTCCAGGTGTTCAAACTCGAAATGCGCGCCGAACGTCTTGCTGCGCTCCGGAGTGGCGTGGGTCAGCTTCGCCATCGTGCGCCCATACTTTCGTAACATTGTTGTGAATTAAAGAAGCGAATTGATGCCGGCGGCGTCTATAGACTTGGGACAAAGAACAAAGCCCTATCGGAGATTGACAATGTTGAAGGTGGAAGTGTCCCGGTCAGCAGATGCAACAATCCTGACCTGCATCGGCCGGCTGGTCGCGGGTGAAGAGGCGTCGAGCCTGGAAGCGATAGCCGTGGCCCAGCAAGGCCCTCAGTTGCTGCTTGATCTTTCCGGCGCCGATGCGATCGACGCGCGCGGCCTCGGCGTTCTCAATGCCATCCGGCAGTGGGCTGCCAGCCGCGGAATTGAATTTGCGGTGTTGAACCCGTCTGACGTGGTGCGCTCCATGATGGCGCTGGTCAAACTCGACGTTAACATCGCCGTGGTTGATGAAGCCCGCGCAGTCGCCTGTTGATCTAACCTTTCTTCGGTTCAGATTCCCTTAATTCATTGCCTTCGTTCAGCGCCGCCTTGCGCGCCAAGATCGCGCAGGTGCGCGCTGTGAACTCATGCTGCCGTGCTCGCGAGCTGCCCAGGCAAGGCCGGTCGGGTGGGACATCCGCCGGCCTCCGCGATTGCCGTTGTTCCGGCCGTATCGCTGTTGTTCAGGTGGAGGGTTTGGAGCTGATGCTGAACAACTTCCTGAGCCTCTTGCATGTATCAGTGATAACCCGCAATTTGCGCGCGCAAAGTAAGACTTCAGTCAGCGGGATGTAAGAAGTTGGTCAGGGCCGGCGAACAAGACAAATATCAACGAGCGAGGCCGCATTCACTCTGTCGCGCTGCCGTGTTAACTTGCAGGTGTGAACAGGAAAGCTATTGCTCTTGTGGCGGTTCTGGCCCTTATTTCCGTGCTGCCTGAGTTCCTGGGTGCGTGGGGCAACGAAGGCCACATCGTCATCAACTCGACTGCGGCGCGCCATTTGCCGAAATCGATGCCGCTGTTCCTGCGCGCGGCCGTGAACCGCATCGGCTATTTGGGCCCGGAACCGGACCGCTGGCGCAGCCGCAGCGAATATCAGCTTAAAGAAGCGCAGGAGCCTGACCACTTTATCGACCTCGAACGGCTCGATGGTTTTGGCGAGCTGCCTCCAGGTCGCTACGA